>JANNSM010000090.1:0-4025 GCA_031402635.1 Bacteroidota bacterium
CCGACAGGCCTTCAGTGATTCTTCAAAGTAGGCAAGGGCAGAAGAGTCGTTGCCCATTTCCAGATAGATCTCGCCTACATTGGAGGCCATGGTACCAATAACATTGTTATCCTGCCTCTGTCGCGCCATATCCAGCGCACGCTGATCGTAGCGGAGTGCCTGATCAAAAGTCTGCTTCTTTTTTCCGTAGATCGCTCCGATGTTGCCCAGGGCAGACATCAACCTTGCCGTGTCTCCGATCTCTTCGGCAACTTTTTGGGATTGCAGGTAATACGAAAGTGCTTCTACGTCCTGACTCTCGTTGAAATACACGGCACCGATATTGCTGAGCAAACGGGCCATATTGGCTTTGTCACCGGTTGCCTTGTAGTGCTCGATGCCCTTTTTCCAACTGTCAATAGCCTCGCCGTTTCGGCCCTGGAAATAAAAGTAAAGGCCCAGGTATCGGTAAGATTGTGCCTTACCCCAGGTAAAACCGATCTTTTCGCTGAGGTCTTTTGCCTGTATGGCATAGGACTCGAGTTTGGACAAGTCCTTGCTCATCGAGAAGTTACTGAGCTCGATAAGCCGGTTTACCCGTGCAGTATCTGAAGTGGCCTTATCGAAAAGGGTGCGCAAACTGTCCTCCGTGTCCGCGTGCAGCGCCTGGCTGCACACGGACATCAGGAACAATAACCAGTATGATCTGGTATAAGATTTCCTCATGGACTGGTCATCGGCTAATCATTGACTGGCCTGCTTAGCGACCCGAATCATATCTTCTCCTATGTCAGTCGCGATTTTCACCAGATAGAATCCATCCGTAAGATCAGAAAGATCTATTTCGGCAAAACCGTTTACGGTTTGATACGGTGCAAGGACAAGCGCGCCTGTAAGGTCGTAAACAGACACCTGAATGGTACCTTGCACCTCGCTGACCGGTACCAGCGTAATCCAATCCGCAGCCGGATTCGGATAGGCCATCCAACCTTCACCGGGTGTTTCAACCTCATCCGTCAACCGGACGCAATCGTCATCACACCGCTCTGACCACCAACTGGCACAAGCCGTGCTGCTGGATCGGCGGCTGCCACTATAAGAAAATACCTTCCATGTCGTCAGTGCACCATTAAATGGAATTTCAAAAGTGCCCCCTCCCGGCTCGAAAATAATCGGCGGATTTCCGGTAAATGACCCATAGGAAGTAATCCGGTTATCCGGTCCAAGTGGAACGTAAACCGGTGTACTGTTGCAGTTTTCGTAACTGAATCGGCCGATGTAATCGAATCCGGACGGATGATCCTCAACGGCATCCACGCATTCCAATTCGGCTTCAACCTTTTTCGCCCCATTCTTGTATGGGTTCACGTAGAGCTTGCCCGTTCCGTAATGAATGGTATAGTTGTCCGGATCAGCCAGAACAAGATTGCCGGCCGTGACCGTATAAACGCCGGCCACACTGCAGCTTCCGCTGATGTAAGGTGGACTAACGGAATACGAAGGACCTGATAGGACGGTGTTGTTAGCTCCGGGGATGAATCCTTCAATGACTGACCGGAATGCCGGTAGGTTGGCCTCGCGGCGGATGAAGGTATCCACCGGAGTAACGGTTAATTCGCCGGGCAATACCGTAAGTCTTCCTCCGGCAATAACCAGGTCGTAGTTGGCCGGCGGAACCAGGGTAAGACCGCTGATGGAAACATCGTAGGTGCCAGCAGGAACCGGAAGTTCGGTTACCGGATCGCCGTATTCGTCAAGCAATTCAAAGACCGGCTCACCCTCAAAAATATTGATGGTGCTGTCTGCATAGCGATAGCCATCAGCCGTGAACGTAAATTCCGGTGTATCGCCGTAGTTGATCGTACCATCATCAATGGTCAGTGTCAGCGGAGCCCGGTCTATTGTCAGGGTTCCTAAATCGTGTGTTATTTCGAAATTGGTGGTCAGCAACGCTGCGGCTGCCAGAATATGGTCACCGGCAGTCACACCGGTGATCAGGTTGGCCGCTCTGAACACCTCAATGGTGTCGTTGGCTGGTGCATCAAAATCCCCTTCGTCAAATACGACCACAATCTCTGCTTCGCTGGAATCACCCGTTGATGCGCTGTTCAACAATCCGTAGCCGCTCACGATTGCCCGTTGACCCGGGGTAACGGTACCGGCAGTGATTCTGTTGAGTACCGCCGTGCCGCTCACCAAAGCAGTTTGGCTGACCAAAGCGCGCTGACGGCTCAAGAGCGGGCCTGCAGAGAACAAATCAGCCGTATCCGGACTGGTTTGGTATTGGAAAATTGACTCCGGAGAAAGGTCTATGACTCTGGTTGTATCGTAATCATATCCGCTGACCAGAGCACGTTGCCGGCTAACCATGGCCCGCTGGCTGACCAGCGCACGCTGACTGACCATAAAGGCCAGGTTCTGAAAATCATCCCGGACAACCCCTCGGTCATCCACGATGATCTGGTCGTCTACTAATACAACTTCCCGGATGATATTCTCGCGGTGCTGGGTCTCAAGGTTTGCAAGGAACAGCGCTTGATCACTTGGGTCAATATTGCTCAGGTCATACTCGTAATCGAAATCAAAGGCCAGACCGTTGATCTCCAGACCGTATTCTATGTTCTTGTCTTGCGGACGAATGACCAGCGGCATTTTCTCAATGACCAGCAACCCGTTTACAAATTCATAATCGAAGAGCGTCAGGTATCCCGTATCCGCAACATTGGCAGAAGGCTGGATAAAGTAAATACCGCTGTTGATCTGCGAAGTGGCCGGTGTGGTGAACACGATACTGTCCAGACCGAGGTCTTCAAAAGTGAAAGTCGTACTGTCCAGAGGCACCCCGTCAATCTCGATGGAGGCGGTAAATGCCGGCAGAATTTCTCCAAATTTTTTCACCTGCTGATCAGCCGTTACCGTAACCAATTTTCTGATTGGATCGGTGAAGTAGAGCGAATCGGAGATTCCTCCGTCTTCCAGCGCCGGACTCAGTCCAGGGGTAGTGATGTAAACCGGGTAATTACCCACGCCATAAGGAGGTAAGGTGGCTGAAAGCTGACTGGTATTGACAAACGAAGTTGGAAGCGTGTCCCCGGCGAAAATGATCTGGGACTGCGTGGTGAAGTATTCACCATTCACGGCAAAATCAATCGAATCCACTCCGGGAACGAGCGTGGTATCCAGCAACAGCAGGGAGTTGGCGATCGGGCTGGGTGCCGCAAAGGTCAACATCGCAGCGTCGGCCTGAATAAAACCAAATCCGTTTGTAAAGTCGAATCCCGGATCACCGATATCCTGCGCGCTACTGGTCAGCAGTGTCCGCATCTGTTCAGGGGAAAGGTCTTCTCCATAAAATTGCTGGCGTGCACTTAGCAAGAGGGCTGCAACCCCAGCGGCATGCGGCGCAGCAGCGGAAGTGCCGAAGAAATTAGGAAAGAGATCGCCATCTACGTTTGGACCGCCCAACTGAACGGTGGTATTGCCGCCATTCGGGGCAATCAGGTCGGGCTTTTGCCGTAGTGTACCGCCAACGGCCAGTCCGCCGCGAGAGGAGAAATCCTGAGCGGTGAACGATGTTGAGCCGCCGAAAGCCGGTGTTTCAAAGTAATTGACCGCACCCACCGTTATGGCGCTTTCTGCATTTGCCTGGCCTACGATGGTTGAGCGGTTTGTGGATGCGTGCTCGTTGAAGGTGAGTTCCCCCTGGAAAACCATCACTTTTAACCGGGGATTTCCCGTTCCGCTTGAACGAACGATGAGGAAATTGGCCTCAACGCTGTCCACACCGGGAACAACATAAGGTAGTAGTTCAAGCGGATCGCCATTGGTGTTGTTACGGTTGAAACCAAAATATTCGGTACCAAATTCATTAGCAAGATAAATGTCAAAATCATTCTGGGCACCGCCGGCGGATCCGCCCAGAGAATAGAAATCGTCTTCCCATTGTAGTGTAACGGTATAAACTCCTGGGGCAAGGGTAACTCCCTGCAGAACATCCCCACCGCCGAAATCATGGGCAAATCCGCTTAATCCACCGGGTGCCGCCG
>JANNSM010000091.1:0-6082 GCA_031402635.1 Bacteroidota bacterium
CGGAGCGACAACATCCAGCGCCGTTCCCTGGTTTGAATAGGTTGACCGGGCTCCGAGGTTGGTGATGGCGCCAACGGCGATTACGCTGGCCAGGTTGGCCGGATAATCCACGCAGGTGCCGAAGGAATTGCCGGCGGCAAACACCACGACGGCGCCGAGGCCACTGCGGCCATTGGTGGCCGCATCGTTAATGGCGCTGGTCAGGTTAGCGTAGCTGAGTCCGCAGGAAGAGACATAACCCCAGGAATTGGACATCACCGCAGCGCCATTGTTCTTGGCAAACGTAAAAGCATCTGCAAGGTCCTGCGTGGTTTCCCCACCGGCAAAAATATTGACCGGGATCAGTTTCACGGCAGGCGCAACACCCCGCACACCAATGGTGTTGTGCGAAGCGGCGATGATGCCCGAGCAGGATTCCCCGTGTGCTCCACTGCTGATCGGAGCGCCCGTGCCGCCCGTAGCCGGCGTGAAACCGCTCAATACCCGGCTCACACCGCCGTCTGTCTGCAAGTCTTCATGAGCCTCAACACCATCGTCAATTACGGCGACAATCATCGAAGGATCACCGGTGGTGACTGCCCAGGCCTGCGGGGCATTCACATCAATATCCACCACGCCGGCAACCCCGTCAATCACCTGACCGGTATTGTTCATCTGAAACTGTTGCGGGTAGTTGGGATCATCCATAAACTGGATGGGCGCATAGAAATCGGGCAGGCAAAAAGAAACGCCGCCGCGTTCCTGGATGGCGTTTGCCAATGCCAGCGCATTCGCGGGTTGGTCAACGTCCAGCACCGTAACGCCAAAACGGTCGCGGGAATACCGTGCGCCAAAACGCTGCATGATGTCGGCATAGGTCGAAAGGGTGGTTCCGCTTTCCGGGAGCAGCACCACATCATGGGTGAGCCACATCGGGCTTCCTTCGATATTGGTATAACCGAATGCGGCACTGCGCAGCGCACCCGCAGGGAGGCTTAACCGCGCGGCAAATGCTTCAACCGGACCGGTCAGCGGACTGCTCAGGAAAAGGATGGCCCGGTTGTGCCAGGGGTGAATTTCTACCGACGCGATCCCATTGGACCCGGCGAGCTGCTCCAGATTGGACGGCATCGTGCCGGCGTAAAAATGCAGGGCAACAGACTGGCGATTTTCGAGCAACTCGTATGTCTTGCCATCGGACCAATAATAGGCTTGTTGGGCAAAACTTTGACTGCTTAACAAAACAAAGCCGAGTGCAAGCAAGAGAGGGGAAATCTTGCGATTCATAAAAAGAGGGTAGGTTGGTATGGGAAAATTCAGGACGCATCAGCGCCCCGGCATGAGTGCTAAATATCGGGCTAAACACGTATAAAAACGAACTTTAAATCGCTATAAATCAACAGATGAGGAAAGATTACAATAAGTATGGATTTCCTGAATTTGAATGCTCTGGGCAAGTTTCTCTTTTTGGGAAAAGACCAAAAAAACAAACCGGATGGGGATCCCCATCCGGTTTGTTTTTTTATGAATCGCTGCCGGCTATAAGGCAGGCAGGCGGAAAGAAGATTACCGGGTAACCGCCAGTTGCAGGGTTTGGCGACCACCGACCTGGGTCAATTCAATCAGGTAAATACCGGTTTCAAGCCCTTCCACATTGAGGATGACCGCCGCGGGACCTTCGGAATGTTGTGCAGAAATACTGCGCATCGTACGACCGGTGAGATCCACAAGGCGGATGAGGGTTTCGCTGCCGTCTGCCTCAAAGAAAATGGTAGCCTCTTCGGTAGCGGGGTTTGGTGTCAGCGAGGTTGTCATTCCACCGGCCTGACGAAGCGCCGGCCAGGTGAAACCGCCAATGGCCGATGACGGGCCTACCAAACCACCGGTACAGGTTGCCTGGACCTTCCAGTCATAGCTGAAGCCTGCGCGAAGTTTGGTTTGCGAAACAAACTTGGACGTTGACGGCTCAAACACGGCGGGTAGGGCCTGATAAACACCCACGCCGGCTTTGCGACCGGAAACCACGTAGGAAATAGCGCCATTGGCCGCCAGCGAGTTCCACGACAGGGTAACTCCGGTTGGGGAGATGACCGCGTTAAGACCTGTTGGAGCCGTGGTGCAGACCGTTGGCGTAAGACCCGCCAGGGCAGCGCCGGCATTTACCCGGCCATTGCCGAATTGATTGTCAAAACCGGCGGTACCCATGTCCGTTGCCGTAGTGGCAAGCGTTGTGCGCACAGTAGCCGCAGTAAGCGATGGATCCAGCGAGAGCATCAGGGCAGCAACACCGGCCACGGCAGGGCAGGCGGCAGAGGTGCCACCAAAACTGGTGGTGTAGTTATCCGAAGAATACCCGGCGCCGCCCATCCGGTCGGTGCTGCGGACATAAGCGCCGGCCTGATCCCAGTTTGGACCGGAAGGAGCAACCACATCAAGATCTGTACCCTGGTTGGAATACGATGAACGCACACCAAGGTTGGTCACCGCACCCACGGCAACTACGCTCGCCAATTTGGCCGGGTAGTCAACACAGGTACCAAAGGAATTGCCGGCGGCAAACACCACCACGCAACCGAGGCCGCCGCGGCCATTGTTGGACGCGTCATTGATGGCATTGGTCAGGTTGGCATAGTTCAGACCGCATGAAGAATAATAACCCCAGGAATTGGAAATCACGGCCGCCCCGTTATTCTTGGCAAATGTGAAAGCATCGGCCAGGTCCTGGGTGGTTTCGCCTCCGTAAAAAATGTTGATGGTCATCAGTTGAACATTGGGTGCCACACCGCGAACGCCAATTTCGTTGTGCGAAGCGCCGATGATTCCTGCACAGGCTTCCGCGTGTGCGGAGCCGGCAATCGGTGCACCGTTACCGCCGGTTGCCGGGGTAAATCCGGGCAATACCCGCGAAACACCACCGGCTGTTCTCAGGTCTTCGTGTGCTTCAACACCGTCATCAATCACCGCCACGATCAGCGTGCTGCTGCCGGTTGAGATCGCCCAGGCTTCCGGTCCATTGATGTCTATGTTTGTCAGGCTGGCATATCCGTCAATCACCTGTCCGGTATTGTTCATCTGGAACTGGTCCGGGTAAACAGGATCGGTATTGCGCTCAATGGGTGCGTAAAAGTCCGGCGTGGACCAGTTGACGCCACCCCGCTCCTGAATGGCGTTGGCCAACGCCAGGGCATCCATGGGCTGGTTAACGTCCAGAACCGTTACGCCAAAACGGTCGCGCGAGTACCGCGCACCAAAGCGCTGCATCAGGTCGCTGTAGTTCGAAAGGCTGCTTCCTTCGGGCAGTTGAAACACGACTTCATGGGTGAGCCACATGGGGCTGCCTTCCACATTGGTAAAGCCGAAAATTGCGCTGCGCAGGGAGCCTTCCGGAAGATTCAGGTTGGCGGCAAAATCCGCGGCGGTTCCGGAATAACTTCCATCGAGATGGAGTATTGCCCGGCCATGCGCCGGATGAATGTCAACGGAGGTAATGCCGTTCACCTGGGCCAGTTGTTCCAGGTTGGCCGGCATAGAACCCGGGTAAAAATGCAGGGCGATGGAACCGCGGTCAACGAGCAACTCTGCTTTTTGATCGGTGGCCCAATAGTAGGCCTGCTGACCAAAGGTTTGTCCCGCGAAGAGGACAAAACTCAGAGAAAACAGGAAAAGGGAAATCTTGCGATTCATAAGGATAGGTTGGATGGTTAGGGAATAGAGGGATGAATGACGATACCTTATAAATATCCGCTTATTCATCCATGGGAACAAACTTTAAATCATGAAAAATCAACGTATTATAAAAGATTTTCTTCTGTTCAATCTGTAGCTATCCTTTCAACGGGAATATCTTCCGTAGTAGAAACTACCGCAATTCCAGATCCAGCAAAAAACCAGTAAGCGAGGGGTTATGCTTTAGGCATGTCCGGCTCCATGTCGTAGTATCGACGCATCCAAATGACGACCAACAGAAAGACCAAACCGTATTCAAAAATCAGCGCGGTTACACTGTGGTTGAAATCATAATAAGCGGGCGACGCGTGTTTCATCAACAGGGCCAACAAAAACAACCGAAGCAAATTGATCAATTGTACGCCGAGCATTCCAAGGGGAATGAACCACAATTTGTGTTTCCACGGCCCGCGATAAACGGCGATAAAGGCGCCAAAAATCAACGTAGCCGGAATAGCGAGGCAATGCTCCAAAACATAAAATCCTTCCGTTCCAACAATGTAAACCGTTTGCCGGTAGTGGTAATTCATTTCGTAGCCCAGTGCCTCCAACGTTTTATTACAGGCTGTGGCCACAATGTGCGAGTAGGCAGCCATCCAGGAATTCCAAATGGCCAGCAGCGGTGGCGTGTAGTCCACTACAAGCTGGAACAATTTCCAAACCCCGTAAATGAGGACAATCTTGACGGCGAACTCCACCCAGGGGCGGTCATCTTCACCGAGTCCAAACCGGGTCAGCAGTTTTTGCATGGTGTGCGGAGGCTTGGGGGAAGGATAAAAGAATAAGGAGAAAAAGGCGCAGACAACGGTTTTCGTCATCTGCGCCTTTATGATGGAGTTCTTAATCCACAATCAGGACTGCGGGGAATCCGTTCCGCCGGTGTTGTTTTTCCGGTTGCGGCGCGAATCGCGAAGCTTTTTGGCTCCGTAGGCTATTCCAGCAGCGACCAGTAAACCGGCGCCCCCGTCAACCGGCGCTCCGCCCGGAGGGGGAGGAGGTCCAATTTGGGCCTGAAGCAAACCAGCGGTGAGCAGAAATAATCCGCAGAGAAGAATTTTTAGCGTGTTGTTCATTGCCTAATGATGGTAGAGCCAGGAGAATGGAGCCAGGAAGAATGGACAGATCAGTCCTGAAGGACGACCTGACGGGTTTGGATGGAGTTATTGCGTTCAATAACCAGAATGTAGGTGCCTGCCGATGATGCCTCCAGCGAGCAGGGGGCGCTGTTGCAGGAACGCTGGGCTACTGTCCGGCCAAGAACATCAGTCAGGCGGAGTTGGTCGCCGGCCTGGAGATCATCAGCATTCACGAAGACCTGCAGACCCTGTGACCACACAATCAGGTTGTCGGAATCGGGACTGTTCAGGCCTGAACCCACGCGGGTCTGAACCTGCAGCGTTTGGGAGGCTTCATCAGCACAACCATCGGCACTCCAGACTTCCTGCAACACGGTATAGTCACCGGGGTTGGCAAAGGTATGCACAGGCTGGGCTTCACCGGTAATGATGTTGCCATCGCCAAAGTCAAAACGGTATTCGGCTGAACCCACACTGCGGTCAAGCAGTTGAACCGGCTCACCGGCATAGATTTCGGTTGCAGCAGCTTCAAACCCTGCAGTAGCCGTCAAAGGCTGCTCAATGGTAACCGGCTCGATTCCTTCGTAAGAACCACTCACCAGAACCAGGTTGTAATTGCCCGCGGAAAGGCCGCTAAAGCTCAACAAAGAACCGGTTGGTGTGCCGCTGGCAACCACTGAACCGTCCGTGTTTTGCAGGCGGTAGCTGTCCCAGCCAACCGTAGTTCCACCCACGGAATAAGTTCCCAGGTCAACGTCCAATTGGCCATTGGTTCCCTGGCAATCCGTGGCGATGGCGTTAATGTCCGCTCCCGGCACGAAATGGATCAGGAAACGCTCTTCGGTTTCGCTGGTCGTCATGGCGAAGTTGTAGGTGGAATTTTCCACCAGATTCTGCACCGAACCGGTTACCAGATCTTCCAGAAGAATTCTGGCAGTGGCCGGGAAACCTTCCATCGTATTGACAGTGAAAGTGAAGTTGCCGTCCTCGCCGGGCTTGAGGCCCATCGGGATCACGCGGGGTCCTTCGGAAAGGGGAGCCTGACCGATCTTACTTGCCCTTTCACCATCAACAGTGGTGAAAATGGATGGCTGTCCATACACGCTGTACATTTTCCGGGCATCTTCTGCCATTGGATCGAAGGCATTGGTTGCGTCTTCATCAAAGAAAATATCTGTCTTATCCATGAAGCCATTGCCCGAAATGTCCAATGTTAGGAGTTGGTCATACCAGGAATCGGTCCGATAGAAAGTCCCGGCTGTGGTCGTACGTCCCGCTGGGCTACTTGTAAACGTAATGGA
>JANNSM010000092.1:0-2959 GCA_031402635.1 Bacteroidota bacterium
CCCAGCGAAGCGCCAAGTGCTCCGGCATAAGCAGCTACAGAGCCTCCACCCGGAGCCGGTGATTCTGACGATGTCTCGTCACAGAAAGTCCGGAGGTTCAGCGCCACCAGCGGGTTTGCTCCGGCATCCGCAATCCGGTACTCGATGATGCGCCGCCCCGGGTCGAAGGGCGACAGTTCATTGAGCCCCATGCTCTTCACCGCCATCCTGATCAGTTCCGCCTCAGAAACACCCACCGATCGCTGCTGTTTTTCCAGAAAGTATCGGCCGGCGTCGAGCATCGCTTTTAGCGGAACCAATCCGACCAGCTCAGAGCCGGTTACCCGCATACCGCGTTGGTGGGCATGGTTTACACAGGCATCGAAGGCAATATGCAGCGGTGTTTGATTCAGATCGGTCAGGTTCATCGAAATTTGGGCAATCCCGTATTCCTCGATGAACCAGCCAATAGCTTTCACGGCTTTACACGCTCCGGTTATGCGAATGGGTTCACCGGCGCTGTCTTTTACCACCGGACCGCTCACCGGATCGCCTTCGCGAAGAATCCTTCCTGCTTCGCGCACATCAAAGGCTACCGAATTGGCGCGGCGAACACTGGTGGTATTCAGGTTTACATTGAAAGCCACCAGAAAGTCACGGGCGCCGATGGCGATATTCCCGGATTTAGGGTTGAACTCAGCGGGTCCAAAATCAGGTAGCCATTCTGCCTGGGTGATTTTTGCGGCGATTCCCTCGTATTCTCCTGCACGGACTGCAGCGAGGTTGCGGCGGTGCGGTGCAGTGGCTGCCGATTCGTAGAGATAAACCGGTATTCCGAGTTCGCGCCCGACCCGCTCCCCAAGCTGCCTGGCGCAGGCAATGCAGTCCGCCATATCGGCGCCGGATACGGGGATAAAAGGACAGACATCGGTAGCGCCAAACCGCGGATGTACACCCTGGTGCCCCCGCATATCAAGCAGTGCTGCCGCTTTGGCAATTCCCCGGAAAGCCCCTTCAACAACGTCATCCGGTTCGCCCACAAAGGTTACTACGGTTCTATGCGTAGCCTTGCCCGGATCAACATCCAGCAGGGTCACGCCTTCGGTTGAGCTAATGGCGGCTGTGATCTGTTCCAGGATGGCCGGATCCCGGCCCTCTGAAAAATTCGGGACGCACTCAATGAGTTTTTTCATGTTACGTTTTCCTGTTGTGATCCTGATGCGTTGGCAGTTGGCGCGGGCAAAGTTAGTAAATGGCGAAAGGGCAGCCAGCGCGGGGTGGGGGCTGCCGCAATCGCGGCCCCGGGCGCCTCGATTATTTCCCGGGCCGGCGCGGGGAGGGGGGCTGGAACTCACCGCCGTCTTGGATGGCTGGACGGCAATTGCGTATTTTCGGTGCCTGTAAAGAGATCAGAAGCGGTGTGGCTGGCGGTCAATACCTGATCCCCAGTTTTGATTCTAAAGCTGGCTCCTGATACTTGTTCTTGATGCGGTCCTTTACAATGGATGATCGAAATGCCCTGGTGGTGGAATTGGTAGACACGCGGGACTTAAAATCCCGTGGCCATAATCGGCCGTGCGGGTTCGACTCCCGCCCTGGGCACTGGTTTTAACGATGGAATCCCGACGGTGGAAACCCGACGACGTGCGACTTTCAGACACCCGTTGGATCCCCATTAGAAAACTGAGGTTATCTGCCGATTTCAGAGGAAATTCAGTGGATATACAAAAAAGAAAACCCGGCCACAGGCCGGGAATTTTTTTGCCGTTTCGAAAACGAGATCCGGCGCTGATGCTGAGCGGGAAACGAGACTCGAACTCGCGACCCCAACCTTGGCAAGGTTGTGCTCTACCAACTGAGCTATTCCCGCAAGAGATACGCCGGCGAGAAGATCAGGTCGGGGAAAGCGATAGAAACCCATGGAATCTAACCACCTCCATGCCCTTTAATCCGCAAGCGGGCACAAATATAAGTCAGTAAAACCATTCGCGCCACGCCGGACTGGAATTTTATATCGCTGTGCGCAGCCCCGTCCGGGGCTGGATTGACAGGGTATTCAGGCAGCTCCGGCAATTCGCTTCGCCAGCGCTTTTCCGGCTTCCCGGCCTAACAAATGAAAAAAGGAGGCCCAGGGGCCAATTCCCGGATCCGGGTCCAACTCATGGGCAATTCGGTCGAGTTGTGCGTCCCAATAGCCGGCCTCTGCCATGTCGCTGAGCGTTCTGTTGGGGAGCTTGACACTGGGTACATCTGTAGATACCAGTTCGCCCCGCAGGAACCGCCCGCCAAAATCCGGGACGCAGAGAAATGGGCGTGCCATGCCGATCAGATCGGCTTCCCCGTCACGCAGTGCCTGAAGGCAGCCCTCACGGGTTCTGAAGCCTCCGGTGACCAGAATCGGCATGCGACAGCTCGCTTTTACCCGTCGGGCAAATTCACCAAAGTAAGCCTCACGGGCATTGGTTGAAGCTCGGACTGGCCTTGTGTCCTGTTTAGACGAATTCTCCGATTCGTGATTGAAAAAAACCAGTTTTTCATAATTGCCACCGGAAATTTCCAGCAAATCCAGCTCTTCCTGTTCCAGCCACCCGGCCACGGTTAGGGATTCGTCTTCCTGAAAACCACCGCGTTGGAAATCGGCGCTGTTCAACTTGACGGAAAGGGGAAAGGAAGGACCACAGGTTTTGCGGACCGTTCGCAAAACTTCCAGCAAAAGGCGGGCACGGTTTTGCAGGGAACCTCCCCATTGGTCCGCACGCCGGTTGGTAATCGGTGAAAGAAACTGGCTGATCAGGTAACCGTGGGCGGCGTGGATCTGGATCCCGTTGAACCCGGCTTCCTGAAGGAGAGCCGCACAGCGGCCATAATTCCGGATGAGTTGCTGAATTTCATCCTCCCGCATCGGCCTTGGACGGGCAAAAAATCCAAGCTTGTTCAACCCGACATCCGAGGCAGAAACCGGCTGCATATTGTTGAATCG
>JANNSM010000093.1:0-4703 GCA_031402635.1 Bacteroidota bacterium
AATAAATTCATGCAATCCCTGCATGGCATCCCTTGGACATTCCACCAACTTGATCATAAACCGGCATGCTTTACACGAATTTACGGGAATGCGGCGGTGTTAGACCACGACATTGACAATCTTTCCCGGAACAACCACAACCCTTTTGGGTGGTTTTCCGTCCAGCCAGCGAAGCACAGCTTCGCGACGAAGAACTTCCGTTTCAACTTCTTCCTTGCCCATGGCCAGCGGCAGAACGACTTTATCGCGGAGTTTGCCGTTGACGGAAACCGGGTATTCAAAAGTTTCTTCTTCCAGCCAGGACGGGTCCGCAACCGGGTAGGGTGCGTGAACCACGCTATCCCGATGACCCAGTGAATGCCAGAGCTCTTCGGCAATATGGGGCGCGAAAGGGGCGATCAGCACCGACAGGGGTTCAAGGATCGCCCGTTTATTGGTTTTAAAAGATGTCAGCTCATTGACGCAAACCATCAGCGCACTGACGGCCGTATTAAATGCCAGCCGGTCAATGTCGGAGCGGACTTTGGCGATGGCTTTATGGAGTGTTTTCCACTCTTGCACAGTTGGTGCCAAATCATTGATGGCTTGGTTCTCATCGCGGGGAAAATAGAGCCGCCAGACTTTTTTCAGGAAGCGGAAACTGCCATCAATGCCGCGTGTATCCCAGGGTTTTGGCTGGTCCAGAGGTCCGAGAAACATCTCGTAAATGCGCAAGGTGTCCGCTCCGTACCGGTTGCAAACGTCATCGGGATTGACCACGTTATACCACCGTTTCGACATTTTCTCCACCTCCGTGCCACAGCGGTAAACGCCGTCTTCCAGAATAAATTCTGCCTCCCGGTATTCTTCGCGCCAGGCTTGGAATCCCTCCAGGTTGAGCTGATCGTCTTCAACCAGCGATATGTCAACATGGAGTGCAGTGCAGGGATACTGGTCCCGGATACCTGCGGAAACAAACGTATTGCTCCCTTCAATCCGGTAGACCAGGCTGGAACGCCCCTGGATCATTCCCTGGTTGACCATTCGTTTGAAAGGCTCCGGTTGGCTGACCAACCCCAGATCAAAAAGAAAATGACTCCAGCAGCGAGAATACATCAAGTGCCCGACGGCGTGTTCGGCTCCTCCAACGTAGAGGTCAACCTGACCCCAGTATTGTTCTTTGGCCGTTGAAAATGGTGCACTGTTGTTTTCAGGATCCATATACCGCAACCAATACCAACTGGAACCGGCATATCCCGGCATCGTATCGGTTTCCCGTTCAAGCCCTTCGCCCAGATGAACCCAATTGCGGGCAGATGCTACCGGGGAGAGGCCATCTCCAGTGGGACGGTAAGAGGATACCTCCGGTAAGGTGAGCGGCAGTTGGCTGTCGGGAAGAATTTCCGGCACTCCGTTGCGATAGACCACCGGAAAGGGCTCTCCCCAATAACGTTGACGGCTGAACCCGGCATCCCGCAAACGGTAGTTAACCTGACGGGTACCGATATTCAAGCGCTCCAGCTCTTGAATGGCCGCCTCGATGGCCTGGGGAATGCGCATTCCATTGAGGAATCCCGAGTTCTGCAATACCCCGACGGTTTTGTCTTCCCGAGCCGCAGCGGGATTTTCCGTTCGGTCAATAACGTCAATGACCGGCAGGTTGAAATGCTGTGCGAAGGCGTAGTCGCGGTTGTCATCAGAAGGCACCGCCATGATTGCGCCGGTTCCGTAACCGGCGAGAACATAATCGGCTATCCAGACCGGTAAAAGGTTTTCGGTAAGCGGGTGAAGAACATAACTACCGCTGAATACGCCGGTCACGGTTTTGGTTTCCGCCATCCGATCCCGCTCGGACCGGCTGCCGGCGTACGCCAGGTAAGCAGACACGGCTTGTTGCTGGTCGGCAGTAGTGAGCGCGATCACCAGCGGGTGTTCCGGCGCAAGCACCATGAACGTGGCTCCAAAGAGCGTATCGGGTCGGGTGGTGAAAATTTCCAGGCTATGCTGGCCGTCTGCCGTGCGAAACAGGCAACTCGCTCCTTCAGACCGACCAATCCAGTTTCGCTGCATCTCTTTGAGGGCTGGGGGCCATTCCAGCTCTTCTAAACTTGCAAGCAGGCGATCTGCATAGGCCGTTATGCGCAGAAACCACTGCCGCATCTTTTTCCGCACCACCGGATGCCCTCCCCGCTCGCTCAGTCCGTCTTTGACTTCATCGTTGGCCAGTACGGTACCGAGCGCTTCGCACCAGTTGACATCGGCATAATCAAGATAAGCCAACCGATACCCCATCAATACCTTTTCCCGGTCTTCATGGGTCATGGTCTGATATTGGTCCGCGCTGAAGTCCGGACCTCCCTGACGGGCAAATTTTGCGTCAAGGGCCTGAATGGGTTTTGCCCGTCCTTCGCCCGGATCAAAATAATGGTCAAAGAGCCTGCAAAAAATCCATTGCGTCCACCGGTAGTATTGGGGATCGGAGGTTCTTACCTGGCGGCTCCAGTCGTAGTCAAATCCGATACGGCGAAGCTGTTCCGTAAAGGTGGCAATGTTCTTCTCCGTGGTCGTCGCCGGATGTTGACCGGTTTCTATGGCATACTGCTCTGCCGGCAACCCGAAGGCATCAAAACCCATGGGGTGAAGCACGCAATGCCCCGTATGGCGCTTGAACCGGCTGTAGATATCCGTGGCGATATAACCCAGCGGATGGCCTACGTGCAGCCCCGCCCCGGAGGGATAGGGAAACATATCCAGGACATAGCACTTGGGCTTTGACGTATCCTCCTGTACCCGATAAACCCCTTCCGCATGCCACCAGGTCTGCCATTTTTGTTCAATGGCAGCAAAGTCATAATCCATAAACTCGCTGTTAAAAACCGGCAAAAGCCGGCTTAAGAGCGCCTAAATTACAACTCCCGCAGCACTGCGTTTGCCGGGCGGGGAGGCAGCTAAAGACTTTCGCTCACTGCGGGGTCAATGCACCACTGAAAACTTGCCACTACTCAGCCTGATTCCCTCTTTTTTCAGTTCAAAAAGGTATAAGCCCTGAGCGAGGTCTTTGGCTTCAAACCGAACCATTCCCTGGGCAGGGCGGACGGCCTGATCAAAAAGGCGTTTACCGGTGATACTGTAGATGGTCAGCGTCAATGCCTGCCCGTCAAACTCGTTGTTGCCTGAACCGGTAATCCTGATGGTCCCGCTCCCATTTACCGGGTTCGGGTAAACGATAGATTCCCACTCGGCTAAAGGCTGACCGGTTATCCCGCTAGGTTGGATAAATTTTTCAACTCGAAAAGCGTCCACGCCAACTTCCAAAACATCTTCTACCACAAAGAGAACGCCATCCGCTTTGGCGGTAAACAAAACCCGCATACCTGCACCAAGTGTTTTGTATGTGGACAATTCATATTCATAATCTATCCATTCCGGATCATCAACAGATGTTGCATAGATGGTGTCCATGTTCACGGTGCCATCGGCGTCGCTGAGTTTGACAATCAAGCCGTCATTGGAAATCTCTCCCAATAAGGTGGAGTTAAATACCCAGGCTGAAAAGCGCAGCGTTGCCCGATCCAGGGCACGAGGATCAAATTCCGGTGACCGCAGCACCGCTTCTCCCGCATGGACAATATCTTCCGCGTAGCTGTTGCCCGTTACATAACAGGATTTTCCCTGATCATCCGGCACATCCGAACCGGGAGTGATCAGAAAGCCGTAGCCAGGGTCGTAGGCCACGGGTTCTCCTCGTTCCCAGCCGCCGCCAGCCCATGATCCACCGATTGGGTTCCAGCCAAAGTCAAACATAAAATCATCATAAATTCCCGGGTCAAGAATTTTGTTCCAGGATGTTGTGGTAGATGCGTCCAACGTTGCGGATGCCCCGCTGATGTAGCCCCACTTGCCCGCATTTGCCTGGTAGGTCAGTGAATATATGTTGGTAAACGTAAACTGACCAGAAGCATCCGCAATGGTTTCGAACGAATAATCCGGGTGAAACAAACCGATAGTTGCTGCCGGAACCGGCGCTCCGGTGAGCGCATCGGTGATTTGTCCGGATATTGTGGTTACCGGCAATGAATTCAGTTCAACATCCAGGTTGGTTACAACCCCTGGGGTCAGGGTTATCCCGCTCACGATTTTTGTTGAAAAGCCAAGAGCACTAATCTGCAGATCATAAGTGCCCGCGGCGAAAGTTCCGGTACTATAGGCGCCAAAAACATCGGATTCCCCAATGCCTTCCGTTCCCAAAATGGTCACCGTGGCGTTTGCCAGTGGAATGGAAGTGGAAGCATCGGAAACAATGCCTTCAAGCCATGCTGCCGACTGATAATCTACGTCTATGACAAACAGGCCTTGCAGAATGTCGCTGGCATAAACCCTACCGGAGGGAGTAAAAGGATAAACAGACCAACAGCCGTCCCAGCCAGATCCGCTAAGCGGTGAAGTATCATAGCGACCGGTCAATACCATGTTTTCGGGGCGGCTGATATCATGGATGGTGATGCCATCCCGGTAATAAGCCGACACGATATAATTGCCAAGAACATAAACATTGTAACGGCCGCGCAGTTCCCTCGCCAGATGCAGTTCGGCATTCGCGTCCGGTTCTGATGTCGTCACCCGCGATCACAACGCGTCTCGCGGCAGTTGCCGGTCGTGCACCCCTCGGGCCGCCAATCCAGCGAGAGAAGGCGAACCGGATCTACGACGAACCTCGGTACCAC
>JANNSM010000094.1:0-3411 GCA_031402635.1 Bacteroidota bacterium
TGCTCTTCCATTTTCTGGTTGTGACCTTCCAGAACAGCATTGAGTTTGCGTTGATGCCGGTAATTGTGGTATGACATCCATAAGAATCCAAGCATGAGGAGGATTCCCACACCGGTTACGGCCAGCGTAAGTTTCCGGATCTGGTTGTCTTTTTTAAAGAGCAAAACCTGTTGATCCGCTTCGTTTTGTAAAATCCCGTATCGCGCTTCCAGCGTGGAGACCATAGATTGGCTTTGTTCCAGAAACAGGGTGTCTTTCAGCGAAAGCAACCGCATTTGGTAAGCGTAAGCAGAATCGTGCAATCCGGCCTGATGAAAAGTTTCCGCCATGCTCAAATAGGCCTCCTCTTCCACCTCCCGCAGATCAAAAGCCAATCCAACGGTTAAGCCCTCGCGGTAATTTCGAAGGGCAAGATCATAGTCGCCTTTTTTCCGGGCAAGGTGACCTAAACCCAGAAGACTGTTGGAAATTTCACTGTGCTCGGACATCCGCCGGGCTACCTCAAGAGAGCGGGTGTAACAGGTTTCGGCAGAATCGAGCTTGCCTTTGGCCAGGTAGCATTTTCCGATTGCGCCATTCGCGAAAGCGATCCCGTAATCCATGTCGTTTCGCAGGGCGATCTGCAGGGCGACCCGGTTGTACCAAAATGCGGAATCCCAATGGCGCTGATCAATGAACGCAGCACCGATGGTGCCGTATGCCCCCAGCAAAAGATTTTTCTGATTGAACTGACTCGCCAGCCGGATACAGCGGCGGAAATAGGCGTTGGATTCTTCGAGTTTGTGCTGGTGACTGAGGATGTCTCCCATTGAATAAAAAGATTCCGCCAATCCTGCAGAATCTTTTCGGGTTTCGCGGATCCGGATCGAAGCCAGTTGATTGTTGATGGCCTCACCGTATGCTCCGGAGTACAGATATTGCAGTGAAATCCAGTCGTAAGCAACCGCCTTCAGTGAATCGTCATTCAGATTTTCGGCAATCTCCAGGCTGCGATGGTAAACCTCCAATGCCGTAGAATAGGCATACATCTGGTAATGGATGTAGCCCAGATCAAAAAGGGCATCAAAGACCCGCTCTTGGTTGTTTGACTTTTCGCTGAGGAAAAGCGCCCGGTTAAAGCACGCGATTGCGGAATCATAGGAATAATTATCCGCATACAATTTGCCCAGCCCGGTATTCCACTCCGCCCGCTGAAGAGCGGCGGCATTGGGATGGCCGTTTATCAACTGGCGAAGACTATCCTCACCCGACCCCAGGACAATTAAGCACTGACCAAAGATTAACAGGCCAGTACAAAATAATTTTAATCGCATATCGGGAAAACCTTAGCGCCTATTCTTTTCCGGATTACCCAAACAAACTATACGGAAAGAAGGCTAAAAAAGGTTCCCTATTTGCTTAGTTTTCAAGCATTAAGAAAAAGTGACACTGATGTCACCGCGCTGACAGATGCCGGAAATTTCCGGTAAACTCCGCTTTAAACCGGACCCGGAGGAGAGTGCGCTGATGCTATCAGTTCCGGATATACACCCGGTAGCCCCAGGGGTTTAGCGGAATGGAAGCCTTTGTCCCGCCGGTCATCGTCTGCCCGGAAAAATATTCCTTGTAGTTGCCGGCCGGAAATCCTTCGGTCAGGGAAACATCAACCGGCCCCTGAGAAAAATTGAACAGGCAAATCACCTCGTTTTCACCCCGGATGAAAGCGTAAATACGGTTATTGTCAGCGCTGACCAAGCGGTTCATTTTTCCGCCGTGAATGCCATTCCAAAGGGCTTGCTGTCCGCTTTTGAGGGTGCAGAGCCGGGCGTAAAATGATTGCAGCGAATCGCCGTTCCAGTCAATGGGATCCTTTTCGAAAAAGCTCAGCCGTTTTCTAACCGGGGCTTCCTGCCCGGAGTAGATCAAGGGCATACCCGGCACCGTAAAACTGAAAACGGCCATCGATTGCGCGGCGTCGCTCATCCGCTCATACTCGGTGCCGTTCCAACTGTTTTCGTCGTGGTTTGACGTAAACACCATGCGATAGTCAGCCGGAGCAAAAACGCTGTCCTGGCGAGCCCAGTAAGCGTCCAGTTCACCCGGCGATTTTTTACCCTGGGCGATGCCGTTTATGAGGTGGTGAAACTCCCAAGCGTAAGTCATATCAAATGCTTTCTCGTGCAGGGCGGCTTCCTCGGCTTCTGCCAGCATGAATACCGGCTTGATGGCGTCCAGCTCGGCGCGAGCGCTGTCCCAGAAAGCGGGGGGAACCATGCCGGCTACATCGCAACGGTAACCGTCCACGTCATATTCGCTCACCCAGTATTTGAGGCAGTCGGTCATGTAATTTCGCAGTGCACCCCGGTCATAGTTAAAGTCGGCCACATCAGACCAGTCAGCAACCGGGGGAATGATCTTGCCGGTACTGTCGCGGGAATACCAATCCGGATGGCTTAGGGTTAGCGGGTTGTCCCAGGAACTGTGATTAGCTACCCAGTCCAGGATGACGTACATCCCTTCTTCGTGCGCCCTGGCAACAAAGCGTTTGAAATCTTCTGCAATTCCGTATTCCGGATTCACCGCTTTGTAATCCATAACCGCGTAGTAGCTCCCCATGGATCCTTTGCGGTTTTCTACCCCAATGGGATGAACGGGCATCAGCCAGAGAATGTCCACTCCGAGATCGCGGAGGCGGGGGAGTTGTTTTTCAACGGCGGCCAGGGTGCCTTCCGGGCTAAACTGCCGGATATTGACTTCGTAAATGACCGCATCTTTGGACCAATCCGGAGCCGTGCCATTTCCCTTTGCCGGGGTTTCCATTTCGGCCAGCTTGGGTACTCCTTTGCAGGCGGGAAAAGCCAATAAAAAAAACAGAAAGAATCCGGGGATCAGGAAACGGGTTCGGAAATCCATGCTTTGGTGGTGTTAATGAGGCCGTTGGTTGATGAATCGTGGGCGTCTGCCGGTTCCGTTCCGAGTATTTCCGGAAGAATGGCTTCGGCGAGTTGTTTTCCAAGTTGGACACCCCACTGGTCAAAACTAAAAACATTCCAGATTACCCCCTGAAGGAAGATCTTGTGTTCGTATAGGGCAATCAGAGCCCCAAGGCTTCCGGGGTCTAGTTTCCTCATCAGTATGGTATTGCTCGGACGGTTACCTTCAAAGACCTTAAAAGGAAGCAGCCTGTTGATAGTCTGCGGATCTGCAACATCCGGCTGAATTTCCCGCAGGACCTCGGACGCTGTTTTTCCATTCATCAGCGCTTCACTTTGGGCAAAGCAGTTGGCCAGCAATTTGGCGTGGTGATCCCCGATGGGGTTGAGGGTTTCGGCGGCAGCAATGAAATCACAGGGCACAAGCGTAGTTCCCTGGTGGAGCAACTGATAAAAAGCGTGCTGTCCGTTTGTACCAGGCTCTCCCCAAATAATGGGT
>JANNSM010000095.1:0-3160 GCA_031402635.1 Bacteroidota bacterium
CCAGCACCCGCAGCCGCGCCAGCACCCGCAGCCGCGCCAGCACCCGTACCGCCCGCACTCGCACCGCGCGCGCGCAACCCAAACCCCAACACCAACAGTAGAAAAATTCCCCAGCCGGCGGCCAGCGGACCTGCACGAAGCATGCCTGCGGCACTGAGCACTTCCACCGAAACAAAAGAAAAGGTATAGACGGCAATCCCGGACAAGCCCAGCACCAGGCTACGGGCGCAATGCCGTTGCAAAACGCCAAATGTCAGCAGCCAGGCCAGAGCGGGCAGGAGCCCCATCAGCCGAAGCTTTCAAAATGAATCTGCTTGCGGTTGAAACCCATTTCCGCCAGATTCTTGCGGGCATCGCGGATCATGTCTCCCCAACCGCAGATGTAAAAAAGCGCGTCTTCGCGCCCGGGGCGGTCCCCGTAGAGTTCCTGGTAAACGGGGTGAACGTAACCCTGCCGGCAGCCGGCAAGAACCTCCCGCGACAGGGTTGGGTGGTAATGGAAATTCTCCAGTTCCTGTTCCAGCTTGCGCATTTCATCGGCATAGACCATATCGGCAGCCGTCCGGGTGCCGAAAACGAGATCGAGTCTGCGGTGCGAACGCGGATGGTTGACCAGGTCAAGCAGCATGGAACGGAAAGGGGCGATTCCCGTTCCCGTAGAGATAAAACAGATGTCATGCTCCAGTGAGTCGGGAAGCAACATGCGGCCCATGGCAGAAGACATCGGCACCGAATCGCCGATTTTCATTTGGTTGAAGAGGTAACTGGTGCCGGCTCCCCCTTCAAAAAAAACAATGGCAAATTCAAGGCGGTTGCTGCCATCAGGCCGCGAAGCGATGGAATAAGACCGCCGCCGCTTTTTCTCCTCCTCGTGAATGGGCAATTCCATGATGGTAAACTGCCCGGGCAGATATTCATAAGTTTCCAACTCCGGAAATTCAAAAACGAAATGCCGGGTAATGGGCGAAAGCGGAATACATTCCGTCAATACCGCTCGATGCCAGGTTTGGGCCATACCATAAAGTTTAAAATGTTCCGGCAGTGCTTCTTGAGTCCTAAAGCGTGTAGCTGATTCTCAGGGTATAGCTGCGGGGGGCGTCAATCCGCGCAGGTCGAATGGCGTACTCCCGGTTCATGACGTTTTTCACGATCCCCGAAATGCTGATGTGTTCATTGATATCCACGCCGGCCCGCAGATCCCAAATCCAGTCGCCGTTATTGTTGGCATTGCGGAAATCTTCTACACCCGGTAACAGAATTTCGAAAATGGCATCAATGCACTCCATGTGGCTGTAGTATTGCAGGTTGGTTCCCAACTTCAGGATGCCAAAGGTGATGTCCGTTTCGGCCTTGAACGTGTGCTGGTTGCGATAGCTCAGGATGTTTTCATCGCATGAAGACAGCTCGTCTAATTCGGCAGTAAACTCCTGGTACTCGGGTTTGGTGTAGGTATAGCCGCCCATCATCGTGATGGGGTGTTTGCCCAATTTGCCCGTGCCGCCCATGGTGATTTCCGCTCCGTAAATGCGCGTGTCGCCGATGTTGCGGCTCTGGAAGCCCGTAGTCAGACCCGATTGAAAAAATGTGAATTCCATCATGTCCTGGTATTGCTGGTAAAAACCTGCCAGGTCAACCAAGGCATCAAAACGCCCGATGCGAATGCCCTGCTTTATACCGATTTCCGCGTTCCAGCCTGTTTCTGAAATCAGGTCGGGATTAGGTGCCACAACGGGCGTGAGCGGGCTCGGAGTTCCACCGCCCAATCCGGTTTGGATAAACTTTTCTGCAATCGTGGGAAAGCGGTAGCCCTGGCCCCATGAAGAGCGGATGTAGGTGTACTCCGCTGCCTGGTAGTTGGCTCCGGCGCGGAACACAAACTTCTGTTCTGCATCGGTGAACGAAATCTTGTTGGCTTCAAGCCGGCCGCCGACTGTAACGTTGAGGGTGCCAAAAAACTTCTTGTCAATCTGGCCATATGCGGCAAAGTTGGAACCCTTGAGCGGGTCGCCGACCTGAACAAACTCATCTTCGACTCTGACCGAGTCGGCGTACAAATCCGCCTTAACAGTAACCGCATTGGCGACAATGCCCGTGGTGACGGTCATGTCAATATCTTCAAACATTCGCTGGTATTGGTATTCGCCGTAGTAGTACTTTGAAAAATTACCCTGGTTGTTGGTATTGTCGTTGTCAACCTGATTGTACCTGAGGTTCACCCGGTGGCGGTTTCCCTGCATATCAAAATAATTCAGGAAGGGGTCAATGGTCAGGCGAAAGCCATCGGTTTGTGTGGGTACACCGGTAAGGTCCCAGTAGCGATAGGCCTCTGCTCCGGTGCCGTTCCAGATAAAAAAGCTGCCGCTTTCACCCACCTGGGTGTTGAGGTTGAGGCCCACTGCCAACCCATCCACTTTGGCAAAACGGTACTTGGTCAGCAGGCTGATACGCCCGCGGTTATCAAATTCACCGAGGCGGAAACTTTCTTCCTTATAAAAATACCCGCCGGCAGTCAGGTCAAAACGCCCGAACTTTTTGCGGTAAGCCACGCTGAGGCCCGCCTGATGCGGAGCCTGGATGGTATCCGATTCTTTCCAAAATGCCTTTTGCGCCCCCGAGCTGTCTATGTTGTCACGGGGGTTATTGTAAATGGCCCCGAAGGCTGATACCTGAAAGAAGGGCTCGGTCAACGGCTCCGCACTGCGCAGGTTGATAATGCCGTTGATGGCGCTGGAGCCGTAAAGTGCGGATGCAGCGCCTTTGATGATTTCCACCTGCCCGATGTTTTCAATCGGAATCACCGACCAGTTTGGAAAACCGGCATCGGCTTGCAGAATGGGCATGTCATTGTAAAGCAACAGCACCCGGGTTCCGGCACCGTAACTGTAACCGGCGCCGCTGCGGATGTTGACCTGCCCGTCGAGCACGTTCACGCCGGGTACCCTTGCGATGGCCTCGTCAACCCGCACCGCATTGATGTTCTCGAGTTGCTCGGGCCGGATGACTTCCATAGAAACCGTTTCTTCGCCCAGCTTCTTCTCAAACTTAGAGCCGGTTACCACCACCTGGTCCATCAGCCGGTTTTCTTCTTCCATGGCGATGTTCAGAATGTATTTCTCTCCTGGGCCAAGCTGCAATTCGAACTCTTCTTTCAAATGTCCGA
>JANNSM010000096.1:0-9398 GCA_031402635.1 Bacteroidota bacterium
GAATGCCATCGTCATGCACGTCACGCTCGTGCCTTACATCAAGGCTGCGGGCGAGCTGAAGACGAAGCCTTCGCAACAATCCGTCGCCAAGCTCCGCGAGATCGGTCTCCAGCCCCAGGTGCTGGTCTGCCGCACGGAACACCCGCTCGATGAAGACGTGCGCTACAAGCTCTCCGTCTTTTGCAACGTGCCGCTCAATGCCGTGATCGAGGCGCGCGATGTGGACCACACGATCTACGAGCTGCCGCTCATGCTCCAGCAGGAGCGGCTCGACGACACCGTGCTGCGCCTGCTCCACATCACCTCGCCCGTGGCGGACATGACGGATTGGAAAAAGTTCGTGGCCCGCGTGGTGAAGCCGAAGAAGCGCGTGAAAATCGCGGTCGTCGGCAAATACATCGAGCTGCAGGACGCCTACAAATCGATCTACGAATCCCTCACGCACGCCGCCGCGAGCGCGGATTGCGGCATCGATCTCGTGCAGGTGGATGCCGAGGTGCTGGAGGAAAAGAATCCGGCCGACGACCTGCGCGATGTCGCAGGGGTGCTCGTCCCGGGCGGTTTCGGCGATCGCGGGGTGGAAGGCAAGATCCGCGCGACGCAGTTCGCCCGCGAGCAGGGCGTGCCCTTCCTCGGTCTCTGCCTGGGAATGCAGGTCGCGACGATCGAGTTCGCCCGTCATGTCTGCGGGCTGGCTGGAGCAAATAGCACGGAGTTTGACGGCAAGACGGTCGATCCCGTGATCGATCTTCTCGAAGAACAGAAGGACGTGACCGACAAAGGCGCCTCGATGCGGCTCGGCTCGTGGATCACGAAGATCGTCGAAGGCACGCGCGCGCAAGCCATCTACGGCAAGACGGAAATCCGCGAGCGGCACCGCCACCGCTACGAATTCAACATGAAGTATCGCGCGCAGATGGAGGCGCAGGGCTTCGTGATCAGCGGCACCTCGCCGGATGGCACGCTCGTCGAACTCATCGAATTGAAGGACCACCCCTTCTTCGTCGCCTGCCAGTTCCATCCCGAATTCCAGTCGAAGCCGAACAAGCCGCACCCGCTCTTCAAGGCGTTCGTCACCGCCTGTCTCCAGCACGGGAGCTGATTCGGGTGGCCGGGCGACGGATTTCGCGCCCGCCCTGCTTGGCCAAGGGCGGTGCGACGCCTCTCTCCGCAGTGCGTCCGTGACTACGCTTGCAAACGGGGAAGCAAAGCGAAAAAATTACCCCCGTGAAATTCAACTGTCCCTCCTGCCAGATGCATTTGATGGCCGAAGCCGAGATGGCGGGCCAGGTCGTCACCTGTCCCGGGTGCAACACCAAGCTCCAGATTCCCGCGGAACCGGCTGGTGTCCCCCCGCCGGATGCCCATCGCCCGCGCGTCACTTCACCCGGTGCCCCCGGGCGCATGCATCCCAGCGGCCAGCCGCAGGAGCGCAAGGCGTGGAAGGAAGAGGATCCCACCAATCCGAATGCGCGGCTCAGCTTCGGGATCGGCATCGGCGTGACCCTTTTGTGGTTCGCCATGGTGTATCCCTTCCAGGCGCCGCATGGCACTCCGGTCGGGAGCTACACGACGATGCAGACGCTGGCGAATCTGTTCTACAAGCACCTCACGGTCAGCTTCATGAACACGCTCTTCTTCTTCTGGGCGATGGCGATCTGCTATTTGAAAATGAAGAAGCTCAAGCACCAGCGCACCGCGCTCCTGCTCGACGTGCTGCCGATGGAACTCGGCAAGGAGATCAACGGCATGAACGTCGCGCTCTTCTTCAACCACCTCTACAAGCTGCCCTTCAACCTGCGCGACAGCCTGATGGTGAATCGCATCCGCAAGGCGCTCGAGTTCTTCGAGGTGCGGCAGAATGTCGGCCATGTGAGCGCGATGATGACCAGCCAGTCGGCGATCGACGGCTCGCGCATCATGGGCAGTTACATTTTGCTTCGCGCCTTTCTGTGGGCGATTCCGCTGCTCGGATTCATCGGCACGGTCGTGGGTCTTTCGCACGCCATCTCGGGCAACCCACTACCCGCTGATTCGCCCGGACATTGAAGCGCTGTATGCCGGCAAATCCGTGGAACTGTTTGATACTCCCGGTGTGGTAGCCGATGCAGTGGCCCAGGTTCTCAAAGAACGAAACCTGCTCAGATCGCGGAAATCAGCCCTTCCCCATGCCTTCTATATTTCCGATTACACCGATTCTTTTGAACGAACCACCCGGATTTTCTGGGGCGAAAAAATTCATCTGGAGGAAGCGCGGTTGTGGGAATAAGCGTATCCGGCGCTTTGCCTGATGCTCCCGGCTAGACAAAAGAAAAACCCCCGGCGTTTTCGCCAGGGGTTTTGTATTCCGATTCCGGTTAAAGTCCACGCCGGGAGCGCGAACCACCGGTCAACCGGCAGTTGTCATGTTCATTGCTTTCGTGCCCGGACCTCATCGCGCTGCTCCCGGCAACCCGCAGATCCTGCTCGTTATTGCAGTACCGTGAATGGCAGGCTGCGTTTGTTTTTTCCGGTTTCCAGCACCAGCCAGTATTGGCCGTTATCCAGTTCCATATTCAGGCTCCGCTGATGAACGCCGGCGTTGAGTGGCTCAGACGGAAAAGTTCGCACCAGACGACCGGTGGCATCGTAAATGCTCCAGTCCATGAGGCATGATTCAACCAGTGCCAGGTTAACCCAAATTGTTCCCCAGGTTGGATTCGGTCCCGCGCTTACGCTGAACGCCCCGATATCATCCAGCCCTGTGCTGGTGCACTCTTCAACAGCAACAGAAACAGCGGCTTGTGCTGTGCATCCATAAACGTCGGTGACGGCAACCGTGTAGGTGGTGGTGACTTCCGGATTGACAAAGGGATTCTGTGAAACGGCTCCTGTATTCCACAGGTAGGTGACTCCGCCTTCAGCGAAAAGCTGGGTGACCGATCCGTTGCAGATCAGCGGTTGTGCTGCTGTGGCCAGGGCTTCCGGTTCAGGGCGAACCCTGACCTGCACCAGTCCGAGGGAAATGCAGGAGTTGGAATCCGCTGCGGTCACCACGTAGTAGGTGGTTTCTTCCGGGGTAGCCAACGGTGAAGGGGAAGTTGGGTTGTCCAGTCCGGTTGCCGGGCTCCAACTGTAGCTGATAGCACCGCTGGCATTGATCAGGGTTGATGCTCCGGAACAAATATCCCCGCCCCCGGCTACGCTGAACAGCGAACCTGCACCGGCACCCATGCGCGGAGTCAGGTTGCGGTCAAAGCCTGAGGCATCGGCGAATTCCGTTGTTCCTGCAGCCTCATCAAAGTGCCACAAGGCCAGGGTCTGCGCATCCGGCGTGAATGGACCGTGTGGGTTGAATGGAGCCGTGTAACGAATGATATTGCTGATTCGCATTTCATCGAGGTAGCCGTCAAAGAAATCCGATCCGCTGGTGGTGTTGCGACCCAGGGCAAACTGGCCGGAGGGGCTGAAACTTGCCGTGAATGATCCAAACGACCGTCCACTGACAAACAGCGTGTTCTCACCGGTAGCGTCATTGTGGGTAAAAGCAATGTGCTGCCAGCCGTTTGGCGAAAGCGGGGCGTTGATCAGTGTGTCAACGGCCGTTGCCGCACCGCCGCTGCCCTGGATTTGCACCCGGATGGCATCCGGGTTGGCGATAGAGATAGCCAGCCCTTCGCCGGTGGCAACATCGCGGGCATCAAAAATGAAACCGGTCAGACCGCAGGAACGGACCCAGGTTTCCGCCGTAAAGTTCTGCCCTGCCGGCAACAGGGCTCCGGCTGCCGGAATTTCGGCAAAGTCATTCGACCCGTCAAAAGAAACAAAACCGGAAAAAGGTTGTGCGTAGCTGAGTATGGCTGATAAAGCCAGGCCTACAAGCAGTGGAGTGCGATACATCATGGAATAACGTTGCGTTATCGAATGGTCAATAATTGCCCGGATAAACATGGTATAAGCCCGGGAACAGGTGCAGATACGCCTACTGTCCGCCCGGTGTTACCACATGAAAAACAGCGTTAATTCGTTGCCGGTCAAGGCTTAATGTGCGAAAAAAGTACCTCCGGACAGCCCTAAAGCCCGTATGGACAAGACGCTACGTATGGCGCATAACCGCCAAGCCAAAGGCCCGATGGGTGTATGCTTTTTTAGCCGGATATGTAACCGAATGGTTATGAGCCGGGAGCAAAATGCCTGTTCCCGCAAAAAAAATTGTCCGGCTGCGCTTTTTAGATGCCTAATCTTACTTCTTAGAAACTGCGGCAATAGCATTCCGGAGTTCCTGGGCATGGAAAGGGGCGGTGATACCCGAAGTGCTCCGGGTCAGCGGCAGATCAACGGACAGATCCAGGCGGCTTTGTTTAACGCAGTGCGCCCAGCCCCGGTCCCGGAACCGCTCACCGAGATATACTTGTTCGGATTGACCGGGCGTCGGAACCAGCAGCGCTTTGCGACCAAATACGGCAAGGTCCATCAGCGAGCTGTACCCTGACCGGCAGATGACGACTTCCGCTTCCCGCAACGCGCGTGCCAGCGCGGGGGTCGGCAAATGCCCGATGCTGAACAACCGCTGTTCCTGTTCAACGGTTGGTTGCGCGGAGGGCTGACCTAGAACCATGAGGGCGTGAAGATTCAGGCGAAGGGCCTGTTCGCGAAGCAATTTCCGGAATACACTAACCGCAGGCTCAGGGCCGGAAACCAGAAAGAGCAGCGGAAAAGGGCCGTGGTCAAAAAGTTGATCCCAAATTGCCATTGACGGCTCTTCCTGAACTTTTGCGCTTTCATCCGACATTCCGGCGAAGCGGGACAGCGGCCCGATGTACCGGACATTTGACGGAGCTGACCGGTGGCCGCTGAGCAAACCGCTCAGGTTGTCCGGCCCGGACCAGTCCGGAACCCAGACCGCCCGAAAACGGGCGGCAAAGTATTTTACAAACCGGCTCACAAACGTTTCCGCCACCGGAACGCCGGGCACGCGAATACGCAACTGGTGGGAAATCAACACGCAGGGCACTTTGCGGCTGTAAAGGCCATAGCGGTTGTCAGAAATCACAAGGTCAATGCGCCGGCTCCTGAGAATTTTTTGCAAATCCTGGTGTTCCTGCCGCACAGAGCGAAGGAAACCCGGCGTCTGCCATACAAAATGCAAGACCACGCCTCCACGACGGGGATACACAATGTGCGCACCCGGAAGGCGAATGAATTCAAGTTGCGGAAAGGCCTCGCGGAGCAGCAACAATGGCGACCGGTCAGCCGCCAGAATCACCTCCCACCCCAGGCTGATCAGCTCGCGGATCACCGGCATACAGCGGGTTGCGTGCCCCAGGCCCCAATCCAGGGGCGCAACCAATGCAACAGGGCGGCTTTCGGGCATCGTGATTTTCCGGTTTTTTAGGCTAGGCTGGAACCCCAACCGGGCCAGCGCGACCCAATATTCTCTAAATTTACCGGACTGCCAAGTTCCAAGTGCAGAAGTTCCATCATGCGCCTACTCCTATCCGTTCTTTTTTTCTGTCTGAGTGCCGTTTTACTATCGGGCTGCGGCTTGTTCAAAGACGGCGATTGCGATTGCCCGGCCTTCAGCCTGGATCAGCCATCTGTTGAACCAGAAGGGTCGCCGGCGTGTTTGGTTCCTGTAACTTCACCCCTAACCGAATAAGTTTAAACCTGTCCCTGAAATGCTTTCCGAGAAAATTGAAAAGGCGCTGAACAAGCAGATAGCCGTTGAAGCAAATGCCTCCTTTACCTACCTGTCCATGGCCTCCTGGGCCGATGGAGCAGGGATCGAAGGTGCTGCTTCCTTCTTCTACACCCACGCGGCAGAAGAACACGCTCACATGATGAAAATCGTTCATTTTGTGAACGAAGTTGGAGGAAAAGCCGTCATCCCTTCCGTTCCCCAGCCTGCAGAAACTTACGAAGGCATTACCGAAATCTGCCGGAAAGCCTACAAACACGAACAGCAGGTCAGCAAATCCATTCACGCCATTGTGGAGCTTGCCCGTGAAGAAAATGACCACGTCGTGGATGAGTTCCTGCGCTGGTTCGTTGAAGAGCAAAAAGAAGAGGAAGTACTGTTTATGCGCGTGATTGACAAAATCAAACTCATTGGCGAAGGCGGCCAAAGTTTGTACTACATTGACAAAGAGTTGAATGCCCTGAATGCGGCTTCTGTTGCCGCGGCTCAAAAAAAGGGGAAGGAATAATTTCCATCGCGAATATCCTGGAAAGAAAACTCAACGGCAAATTCAACCCGACCAACAGGCATGAAGACAGTCAGCATAGATTACATCAACATCGGACTGATGTTGTTTTCCTGTGTTGCTGCTTTTATTCTGCCTTTTGAATTGTTTTTGTTTTCGTACGCAGTACTCGGTCCGCTGCACTACCTCACCGAAATTTCCTGGCTCCATAAGCGAAATTATTTTTCTATGAAGGGCCGGGATTGGTGGATTTTGTATTTCACCGGAATTCTGATCCTGTTCTTCACGTTTTTCAGCGACCTGGCTTTTTGGCTTGCCGGGCCGGAAGTAACCAATATCCGGGAGCTTTACCGGGTTTCTCCGGGCATAGCCAGAGCCGCAATCTGGATGAGCAGCCATACCACCGGACTCACTTTTTTTGCTTTTGGTTCCGCGCTGGTGATGATTCTGGTTAAAAGCACCTCAGCCCGGTTTGGCGCATATGCCATCCTGGCACTCGTCGGCTATGGCTTATCGGAAAACTTTGGCAGTTCCGGAGCAGACCCGCGTTTCTTCTATTTGCTTTTCGCCATTTTCGTGCCTACACTGATCCATGTTTTTCTTTTTACGGGCGCCTTCATGTTGTACGGCGCGCTAAAAAGCAACAGTAAAGTCGGGCTCGCCAGCGTTGGTGTGTTGGGGCTGTGCGCCGCAAGTTTTTTTGTGTTTCGCCCTGAAGGATTTCACCTGATTTCTGACTATACCAAAAGCAGCTACAACGCCTCATTTTATTCGCTGAACGTTGAAGTGCTGCGAATTTTGGTGCCGAATCAGGTTTTAGCCAACGGCAATCTGGTGGAATCGGGTTTGCTCAGCAAGCTGGTTTACAATTCTAACTGGGGCATCGTGATCACTCGTTTTATCGCCTTTGCCTACACCTACCATTACCTGAACTGGTTCAGCAAAACCAAAATCATCCGCTGGCATGAAGTGCCCAAAGCGTGGTTAGTTTCCGTTTTTGTCCTCTGGGGAATATCAATAGCACTGTATGCCTACAATTATCAGGTGGGCCTCATGGCGCTATACTTCCTTTCCTTTCTGCACGTCTTTCTGGAATTTCCGCTGAACTGGGTATCGTTCAAAGGTATTGGCGAGGAAATCGGGAAATCGGTGTTTGGCCGGGGTTCCTCGCTGAAGACCCAATAAAAAGGCGGGACTGCTGGCTGATTTTTTCAGGCCCGTGCATTCAAACCCTGTGATTTGAATGCCAATTTTCGAGTTTTTCAACATTGGAATTTAATTCACTTCAACCGGTGATATAAGAAAGATCATTGTATATTGTTGACAGGTCAATTCCCCCCAAATCATGGCCTTTTTACGATTTTTATTCTGCTCGGCATTTGCGCTTAGTGGTTTTTCCTTTTCTGTTGTATCGCAAACTGCCATTAGTGGCATTATAAACACCTATACCAAAGTCACGGCCATCAGTGGTGAAGAACTGACGGTGACCAGCAGTGCCGGATTCTTTCCCGGAAACAGGGTTCTGCTGATTCAAATGAAAGGCGCGCAGATTGATCACAGCCCTTCCATCGCTTACGGTGATATTGTTGATTATGGACCAGCCGGTCGTTATGAATTTGCCGAAGTGGAATCGGTGTCAACAGGGATGATCACACTCACCACCGGTTCTCCCTGCAAGATTTATGATCCTTCAGCAAGCCTGCAGATTGTTACGGTGCCCGAGTATGGGGATGCCGTTGTAGAACCACCGGGTCTGAATGCCCAAATCTGGAATGGAAATACCGGCGGTGTTTTGGCTTTGTCCGTGGCCGGGACGCTAACCCTCAATGCTCCGATTGATGTCAGCGTTACCGGTTTTAGAGGTGGTGAAATATGTCCTACTTTTTTTGATTGTGGCGATGTGAGTTGGTTCGCCGGACCTTCTGTTTTTGGTGAATGCCAGGGAGGAGAAAAAGGAGAGGGTATTGCAGAATACACTGCAGGCGAAACGATGAACCGGGGCAAACTGGCCAATGGAGGAGGCGGAAGCACCAGAAGCAATTGTGGTTCCGGAGGGGGGTCAAATGCAGGCGGCGGAGGAACAGGCGGTTCTCCGTATAGCGGCTGCGGAACCCCGACTATCCAAGGTATTGGTGGTGAGGCTTTAGTTTATTCCGGAGACCTGGTTTTTGCCGGCGGCGGCGGCGGCGGCGGCACCCTGGATAACGGTCAACCTACAACACCAGGCGGTGCAGGGGGAGGCATAGCGCTGATCGAGGCGAATACGCTGAATGCGCAGGGCAACCTGATTTCCGCAGATGGAGAAGACCTGACGCTGATCACAAATGATGAAGGTGCGGGGGGCGGGGGAGCCGGTGGTCCGATATTGCTCCAGGTGGGCAGCATTGTTTCTGCCGTTACCCTTAGTGTTGAGGGGGGCAAGGGGGGCGATTCGGAAAACTTCATATTCTCTCCCAGTTGTCACGGTCCGGGGGGTGGGGGCGGAGGAGGATACCTCGCAACTTCACTTGCAGCATGGCCGGCCACACCGTTGGTTACAACACTTACGGGGGGCGGCGCTTCCGGACAAATCCTGCATACATCCGGAGATTGTGGATTTCCTACAAGCCACGGTGCTTTGGACGGTCAGCCAGGTATCGTCAGCTTTTCCCTGAGTTCAAGTCCAACCTTGCCCGATCTTGACCTTGGTCCTGATTCTACCTTTTGCGAAGGAACCGTTATTACCCTGGATGCTGGAATTGGCTTTGCCAGCTACTCATGGTCAGACGGCAGTATGGATCAAAGTCTGGTTGTTGCCGATTCGGGCACCTACTATGTTTCTGTTTCAAACACTTGCGGAAGTGTTTCCGATACCGTTTTCATGTCTATCTCTCCGAAGCCGGATATCAACCTCGGACCAGACCAGGGATTGTGCAGCGGTACCTCTGCTTTGCTGGAAGCTGGTTTGGGGTTCAGCAGTTACTTGTGGTCAAACGGCAGCACGGACAGCACGCTTGCCGTCACTCTTCCAGGAATTTATTGGGTCGAAGTGTCCAGCGATAATGGTTGCCGCAGTGCTGATTCACTATCCATTACTGAAATATTTCCGTTGCCTCAACCCGATCTTGGAGGCGATCAATTGATCTGCGAAGGGGAATCCTTAATACTGGATGCTGGCGCAGGCTATTCAAACTACCTCTGGTCAACAACTAGCCAGACGCAATCAATTACTACAGA
>JANNSM010000097.1:0-2834 GCA_031402635.1 Bacteroidota bacterium
CATTCCAGGTAGTGAAGCTGTCCGCCTCCGGGCTATGTTAGCTACCGGCACCGTCCTGACCCGAAACATTGTGGGAATAGAACCTTCTGTCTTTTTTGTCCCCGAACTTTACCTGCCCGCCGGTACCTACTTTTGGCAGATTCAGGCTACTTGTTCTGCTGTCCCACCGTTTCAGCCTACACCGCGTTCGGCTTTGGCTACTTTCACCATCGGCAGCAGCCTGACATGCCCGGACAGCCTGGTGGATGCCGACGGCTACAGCTATCCAGCGGTGCTTATTGGGGACCAATGCTGGATGGGCGAGAATCTCCAGGTGGAGCAATACTCCAATGGAGACCCGATACCTACCGGACTCAATCTTTCGGCCTGGAGTTCTGCAACCTACGGAGCCAGTGCTGCTTACAATGGGCTTGTAGAAAACAAAGTAATCTATGGGTTGCTGTACAATTGGTTTGCGGTTGATGATCCTCGTGGTTTATGTCCGGCCGGCTGGCATGTTCCCAGTGCGGCAGAATGGACGCAATTGGTCAATTCACAAGGTGGGGTGTTGTTGGCTGGCGCAGCCTTGAAAGCAACCGGGACCGTTGAAGCGGGTACCGGACTTTGGCGCCAACCGAATACAGGGGCCACCAATGTTTCTGGTTTTACTGGTCTTGGAGGAGGCTATCGGTTCCCGGATGGAAACATCAATGCACTGCAATTTCAGGGATCATGGTGGACCAGTGACGGCGTGAGCACCACTACGGCGAATGGTGGCGGAATGTCCTTCAACAACACGCAATCCAGTTGGGATTCAGGGTACGATAAACGGCATGGTTTTTCCATACGGTGTATAAAAGATTAAAGGACGGATTCCTGTATTCGAAATGGCCTTAAAGCGCTGATTTTCAGATTGCTGTTTTAATTCCATTAACCTGTTCAGTTACCGGCAATTATGCCTCGACTTTAACCAGCAGGCCGCCGCCGAAGCCGTGGAAACGGTTAAACTTCCACGGCGGTAGGGGGGAAAAGTTGGTTCATGGCTGTTTTGGCCACAGCAAATGCGAGCAAATCGTTGAGCCGGGGCTCGCTTAATGAGCTGCGGTTTGGTGAAGTGTGGTAAGGATCAAATACCACTGCGCGTGTGGGTGAGTTGTCAGGCATTAAGCTAAAAAGACCAAACCTTTTTCTATTTTTAAGGGAGAGGAAATAGTCTATTATTTTAGATGGAATTTTAGCAGTACTTATAAATAGAAGAGAAAATTAGCCGACGTATGAAAATATTGTTTACAGTTTTACTCCCACTTTTTAGTGGTGGAATGATTTATATTTTCTTTCGTACAAATAGATTACTAATGTTTCGGTGGTTTGAAAACATAGGACTTGGCAAAATTATCAATACTGTTCGGGAATCAAGCGGACATGGTAACTTACCAGGATGGATAATTTACAGTTTACCTGATGCTCTTTGGATTTTTTCTTTTACTAGTTTTATGCTCATCATTTGGCAGCATAAATTTTCGGCAGAATCTATTCCTTGGCTTTTTGTAGCCCCTGCAATTGGAGTATTTTCAGAAATTGGACAAGCATTTCATTTCTTACGCGGGGCGTTTGATATGACCGACTTTATATTAATTTTAATTGCTTCTATACTACCATTTAAAAACACAGTTAACAAAAACAATTTAAAATTCAAATTTAATGTCATTAACTAAACTAACAAATCATTTTCTTTCTGCTTTGGCAGTGGCACTCTTCGTTTTTATTGCCTTTGGAAGTATGGACGATGACAAAAAAAATACATCTACTAACATCAGTAGTGAAAGTAATGACGTCATTTATAAAAAAATTGGAGACGAAGTTTCTATCGGGAATTTTACTTACAGAGTTAATGGTGTAGATTTTCTCAAAACAATCGGCTCTGACTTCTCAAGTACAACAGCTGACGGAATATTTATTATTGTTAATCTTTCTTTAGTTAATAACGATAATAAGGAGCATACAGTCGACAATTCAATGTTTAAATTAACAGATGCAAATGGAGCTCAATTTGAAAGTTCAATTGAAGGTTCTACTGAATTAGAAATAGGTGGCAATGAAACATTATTTTTAAAGCAATGCAATCCTCAAATTACAAAGTCAGGGTTTTTAATTTTTGAAGTTCCTGTTATTGCTGTTTACAACTTGCATTTAAGCGGAGGATTGTGGAGTGGAAAAACGGCAATCGTTGAATTGTCTGAATAAAAAATTTGACTAGACAATTTCTAATTAAGAACTTTAATTTACTTGAGCAGTTTGCCCCTCAAGTTATTACCTGTGTAAGGTGGCTCTCTCTCACTTAATATTGTATGTGTGGGTCACATTTACAGCGATACAATGAGTTGTAGCCAAACTTCAAAAAGTAGATGTGTTTTGGTTTTTAGCTTCGTTGTAAGAGCCGATTCTAGATGATTATTGGCACCATCAGACTGTCTATCAATCCCCTCTTTTTTCGCTTTTCGTCAACCACAGACTGCATATAACCCAGTATTCTTGATTATGATTTTCAGACCAAAATCAAATCTAAAGTCGGCCCAGATTCGCAACATGGCTTTGATAGCTTGTCCTACAGGTAGATTACTCGGTTTTCCCCATCCCAGGGAACTATTGATCAGGTGACTACCCAATAGATTGAATAATCGTCTGAGATTGTACACCGTCATGATCATGCTCACATCGGCAGAGGCTCGCTCCAGGTAGCGTTTGGTCATGATGTGGTCAAAGCCCCATTGTCGTTTGATCGTTCCGTAGGGATGTTCCACCAGTTGCTGCCGGAGTTTGTAGGTGGCCGGGTCGGCCTCGATGCGGGCTTTGTT
>JANNSM010000098.1:0-2768 GCA_031402635.1 Bacteroidota bacterium
GCGATTTTTTACAATGGGTTATCCGGGAACCCAGGCTCCGGGAGGTGATGATTAAAGGGGCGGAGTTCAAGGCGGAACTGGACTATGCCGTATTGGATTTTCTGCACCGCAAAACCATCCTGGTTACCCAGGTCATGCTGGAAGGGGCACCAGGCAGTCCGGGAGATCCGGCCCGGTTGGCCATTGAACCCTATGTGTTTTCCAGAATGGTGATTAAGTATATAAAAAATATCAATTCAGATGTTTTGAAGGAAATTGCCCGGAGCGGCGCGCAACGGGATTTCTATGAGGGTGCGGATCTGGACCGGATCAAAGCCGAATTACTGAACCAGGCCGGCATGCTTGCCCAGGATGAGCAAGGCATTCCTGACTCGGCTGATCCAAGAGAAAAACTTCATTTGGAGTATTTAAAGAACGCGGCTTACAACAGCCCGGATCCCGATGCGCTTTCCCGCCAATTTGATCAAGATTGGCAGGCTCTGCAACCAGCTTTGCGGGCAATCGAGCGGAAAATGCTCCCGTTTTTACCCCGCGAGCCACTTATCGTTCTGGATGATTTTGGTGCCCTTGATGAAACGAGCCGGCTGGAGCGTTTAATTGCCGGAATGCGTGACCGTTTAAAAAGACCCGGACCGGGCAAATCCTAACTTTTTCTGCTGCCCACCGTATTTCCGAAATGCTGCAGAGTGCTGCAGCTTGCAATTGCGGGTTGCTGAGGGCTCAACCCTTCCTTATTTTTGCAGCGCCAAAACTGAGCCATGAATCATATCAACATTTTGGGTATTCCGGTTATCAATTCCACCGCTGACATCATCAACGGGATGTTCGCAGATATTCTAAAGAAGCCGTTTCAACGATGCTATACGGTCTACTTTATAAACGCTTACGGGGGCAACCTGAGTTTTGAAGACAAGGCCTTCGCCAAAGCCTTAAAAGATGCCGATTTTCTGTTGAATGATGGTCTCGGCCTGGACATTGCCGCCTGGGTTCAGGGAAAGAAATTCCAGGAGAACCTGAACGGCTCCGATTTGATTGACGAAGGTGAATTTTTGAAGATCTGCGCCGCGCAGGGGTTTACCGTTTTTGTGCTCGGTGCCAAACAGGAAGTCCTGGATCTTTGCATCGTCAATTACCGCAAAGAGTACCCGGGCCTCAAAATTATTGGTTCGCATCACGGTTATTTCAACCATTACAGCGATGAGGGATCGCTGCCGGTGGTGGAAGCAATCAATGCTTCAGGGGCTGATGTGTTGTTGGTCGGTTTCGGCAATCCCCGCCAGGAGCATTGGATCAACACTTACAAAGAGCGGTTGCGCTGTAAACTGGCCATTGGATACGGCGGTTCGATTGACCAGGTGGCGAAAGTGGTTCCCCGCGCTCCCAAATTCTGGATCTCTATCCGCATGGAATGGTTATTCCGCCTGTTCCAGGAGCCCAGGCGGCTCTGGAAGCGGTACCTGATTGGCAATACCATTTTTATTACCCGATCTATATTCCGGCGCAAGGGATTGTATCCCCAGGTGTGAAACTGCGGAACAGGTCAGGACTATCTCAGGTGGTTCCAGTAAATTCTGCGAAAGGTATTAACCGTGTTGTACTGCAGCCGGGTGGCAGGAGCTTTGGGGTATTTTCCCCATTCCTTTGGGAACTCGTAGCCCCATTCGGCCATGTATTCACTGAATAACCGCACGGCCCGTGCCTGCAATTCCGGGGTATCGTAGTAAGACCAGAAATCGCGGCTTTTCTGACCGGTTACGTTTTTACTCGGTAGCGGTCTCACCGGTTCAATATTGAGTTTCCGAAGTGCCGTGGCAAAATCCTCTTGCAAGTTCTCATACCGGATCAGGTAATCAAAACGCTTGTGGTCAAGAATAGCCCAACTGGAATAAGGCTGGGTATAAAAGTGTTTAAAAAAGGAGCCAAAATCCGCCTCATTCTGCCGGATAAATTCAAATCGGCTGCGGTCCCAATAGCGCAAAAAATGCTTGTGCAGTTTGCCGAAATCTTTCTTGCGCTGGTTGGAATACGCGCCAACGTGATCTGTTTTATATTTGAAATACTTTGATACTACAATGTCCAGCGGGTTGCGAAGGTTTGAGAAAACAAAATATTTCTTCTCTTCTTCAGAGGCCTGCTTTAGAAAGTCGGAATAAAATGCGTGCTTGAAAAGTATTTTTTCACCGTCATAGAACTCCAGCAATTCGTTCTGCACGGTAGTGCAGGCCGTTTGGGGAAGCTGTACATATACGTACTTATGTTTATGGGAAACGACCACGGCTGATTTTTCAGTTTAATTTTTGCGTCTGGAAAGGCTGGTATTGCTTACGTGTTCCCGACCAGGAGGGTTACTCTCGTTTAACGTAAGGTTCGTTCGACCCGCGAATTTAGCCATATTTCCAGGGCTTTTCAGATGCAAAATAGGTGGAGTCATAGGCAAACCGGTGTCGTGTAGCGCTGAACTCCCCGGATTCCGCCGGCTTTGTCCTATTTTCAACTCTCCATGGAACAAACAATAATCATCGGCGCCGGACCAGCAGGCCTGGCCATGGCAGGCCGGCTTAAAAAGGCGGGTATTGCATTCCAATTGCTGGAGCAGCAGCAACAAATTGCCCCTTCCTGGCAGAACCATTATCACCGGCTGCATCTCCATACGGTAAAGCGCTTTTCGAACCTGCCCGACAAGCCTCTTCCGGACGATTATCCCCAATATGTGCCGCGCGCTGAATTGGTCCGGTATTATGAAAATTATGCACGGGAAATCATGCAGC
>JANNSM010000099.1:0-14091 GCA_031402635.1 Bacteroidota bacterium
TCGGTGCTGGCGGACTTGCGGGCAACGGGCCTGACTTCAGCGTCAGTGTCGACCCTGACTGCTATGCCTGGTGGTACCAGGGCGATACTTCCCTGACCTCCCAGACGCCCTCTCCGAGCAGTTCCCGTGCCTCCGGCTCAGCCAGCAATTGCTCGGGGTCAAGCCGACCGGGGTTTTCAACCAGGGGAAACTCGTAAAGCCCGGTCCAGATGTCGCGCGAAGCGCGCTGCCGCACCCAGCGGACACCTTCGTGTTCGGGAATCAGGTAGTGAAAATACCGAGTGCGCCGGGCTGTCTTTTTCTTCTTCCGGGGAAGTTCAGCAATGGAATCCTGAAGAAAAGCGGTGCAATTATCGGCCACCGGGCATGCTGAGCACAGCGGATTGCGGGGTTTGCAGATGCTGGAACCGAAGTCCATCAGCGCCTGGTTCCAGCGGCCGGGAGCGCTGCGGTCCAGAACGGCATCGGCCCGGGCCCGAAACATTTTTCGCCCCGCTGTGGAATCTACGGGGTGCGCAATGCCAAAAAAACGGGCCAGAACCCGGAAAACATTGCCGTCGAGCACCGCGTGAGGCTGGTTGTAGGCAAAAGACGCGATGGCCGCCGCGGTGTATTCGCCAACGCCCGGAAGGGCTTTGAGTCCCTCATAGTCAGCGGGGAAAATTCCCCCGAAATCATTGGAAATCAGGCTCGCCGTCTTCATCAGGTTCCTTGCCCTGGAGTAATACCCCAGGCCTTCCCAGGCCTTGAAAACGGTGTCCCGGGGCGCCGAGGCAAGCGCTTGAACATCGGGGAAAAGGCGTAAAAAACGCTCGTAGTATGGCAAGCCCTGTTCAACCCGGGTTTGCTGCAGGATCACTTCAGACAACCAGATCCGATAGGGATTCTTTTCGCCCACCCAGGGCAAATCGCGCCGATTTTGGTCACCCCAGTGCTTCAAATTATTGGTAAAGACTTCATTCATAGAGAAATAAGCCTTTATCTATTTCCAAAATTTTCTTTTTGATTTGCTGGAAATTTATCATTTTTGGCTATTGGGCTCTCACAAGCCCTTAAAAGCCACGGTACAAACGCACTAATTGAAATAAGATATGAGAAAAGCGGACCTTATTGCAAAAATTTCGGATAAAACCGGTATTGCAAAGGTGGATGTGCTGGTGGCCCTGGAGGCGTTCTTTAAAGAAGTCAAGGAGTCACTCAAGGAGGGGGAAAACGTGTATGTCAGGGGATTCGGCAGTTTTATCGTGAAGAAGCGGGCCAAAAAGATAGGCCGCAACATCAAGAAAAATGTGGCAATCGAGATCCCGGAACACAATATTCCGGCATTCAAGCCAGCCAAAGTCTTTGTTGAGCAGGTCAAGAATTCAGAAAAATCCGAACTGGCCATCGGCTCATACGAGTTTGATGACGATGATGATGAAGATGACGCATCGTGAGCAGGCGCCCGCTGATTGTTCTCGCCGTTGGCGTTACCGCGCTGGCTTCGCTTTATTTTCTGCCTGAGCGCAAACCGCCCGTGATTACCCGGTACCATCAAATGGTGGATTCGGCCTACTTGGTTTTGCCCGGCAGCCGGGCGGATAGCCTGCGCAATCTGGAAAAATCCCTCGAAAAACTGCAAGGCGAAGCGCGCATTGCCGCTTTACAGACGCTCGCCTCGCGCTGGGAAGCTGCCGGTTTCCCGGCAGTTGGCGCTGAGCGCTACCGGCTTGCCGCCGAACTCGACCCGTCAAATCCAAAGCCCTGGGCCGTTGCCGGTGATCATTTTTTTGAACTGATTCCCGGCGCCAAAGAAGATGGTGAGCGGGTGGATTACGTATTTCATGCAATCTATTGCTATGAAAAAACTCTTGATGTAAATCCAACAGATTATCAGCGCAAAATACGCCTGGCCGACTGTTATACGGACTACCAGGGAAACGTGATGCAGGGGGTGGTTTTACTCCGCGAAGTGGCTGAAGCGGACCCGTCGAATGCCGATGCTCAACTGCGACTGGGCCGCTTTGCCCTGATGTCTGGACAAGCTGATAAGGCAATTGAACGATTTCGGACAGTTTTAAGCGGGGATTCCTTAAATTTGCCGGCTCGCATTCTTTTGGCACAAACACTGGCTAACAGCCAGGACCTGGCCGGAGCCGGTGAAACACTTCGGGAAGGCATTGCGATCCATCCTGACAGTGCCACCCGGAGAGAACTCGAAGGGCTCCTCCTTCAACTCGGCCTTTAAAAAGCCACAACAATATTGATCACCCGGGCCTGAGAGCAGGCCCTTCGACTGAAATCCTAAAACTATTATTCATGCCTTGCGGTAAGAAAAGAAAACGGCACAAGATTGCCACGCACAAGCGCAAGAAGCGGCTTCGCAAAAACCGCCATAAGAAGAAGGTCCGTTAATTGTTCACCGGTTATACGCGGGTCAATGGATAACCTCCAATGACTGATCTATCCGCCGCGATCCCCGAACAGGTTCGGGCATCAGGCAAAAAACCGGATACTTTGGAACGGGAGCTCATCGTCAGCGCGACCAAGGGGGGCATGGAAATTGCCCTGGTCGAAGACGGGCGCCTTGTAGAATACCACGTAGCTCAGGAAGACAGCCAGTTTAATGTCGGGGATATATACCTCGGCATCGTCCGAAAAATCAATCCAGGCCTTAATGCCGCCTTTATTGATGTCGGTCATGAGAAGGACGCTTTCCTGCACTATACCGATCTGGGACCGAAATTTCGCACGCTGTTCACCTTCACCCAGCGCGCGATCAAGGGTTCTTTGCGCAGCCATCATCCCCATGACGTAACCATGGAGCCGGAGATCGTCAAGACCGGCAAAATCAACCAGGTTATGGCAAGGGGCCAGCACATTTTAGTGCAGGTGCTCAAAGAGCCTATTTCATCAAAAGGACCCAGGATTACCGCAGAAGTTGCCCTCCCGGGGCGGTACATTGTCATGACCCCATTCAACGGGTCTGTAGGCGTTTCCCGACGGATCACTTCCGCTACGGAGCGCAAGCGGTTGCAGCGTTTACTCGAAAGCATTGTACCGAAGAACTGGGGAGTCATTGCCCGCACCGCCGCAGAAGACAAAGGTGTTGCTGAATTGCAGGAAGACGTTCAGCAGATCCTGGCGCAATGGGAAAGCACGACCAACAACCTGCTGAACAGCATGCCCCCGCAGATCGTGTTTACGGAAACGCGAAAGATCAATACGCTGACCCGCGACCTGCTGAGCAAAGCCTTCAAAAAAATCACGGCCAACGACCTGGTGATCGTGCAGGAAATGCGCGAATTCCTGCAACACCTTTCGCCCGGGTCAGAAAAAATTGTTCATTACTTCCAGAGCAAGAAGCCCATATTTGATGCTCTGGGAATCACCAAGCAGATCAAAAGTTCATTCGGCGAAACCGTCAGCCTTAAAAGTGGCGCCTACCTGGTCATTCAGCACACGGAAGCGCTTCACGTCATAGACATCAATTCCGGGCCTAAAATTGCCCGTCGCGCCGATCAGGAAGAAAACGCCCTGGCCGTCAACCTCGAGACTGCCGAAGAAGCTGCCCGCCAGCTCCGGCTCCGCGACCTGGGAGGCATCATCATTATTGACTTCATTGACATGAAGAGCGCCGAAAGCAAACGGAAGCTCTACGAGGCGGTGAAGGAAGCCATGAAGGAAGATCGCGCCAAACACTCGATCCTTCCGGTGTCCAAGTTTGGCCTGATGCAAATTACCCGGCAGCGGGTCAGGCCGGAAGTCAATATCATCACGCACGAAAAATGCCCTTCGTGCAATGGCACCGGCAAAGTCGAATCCACCATCCTGCTCATTGACGATATCGAAAACCGACTGGAATATATCCTGTCGCTGAAAGGGCATGATCAGGTTCACCTCCACACCCACCCATTCATCGAAGCCTTTCTGAAAAAAGGGCTGTGGAATTCACGGCAGTTCGCCTGGTGGAGAAAGTGGCGAAAATGGATCCGTGTTCACCAGAACGCCGGCTACCAGTTTACCGAGTACCACTTCACCAACGCCAGCAACGAAGAGATCCGGCTGGAGGAGTGAGGGAGTGAGTGAAAGCCAGCCATGATCGTGGCTATGCTGCAGGTCTTTGACCAGGCATGGCTTGCAGCGGTTGGTTTTGCAGTGCTGAACCTGGGTGGTGGTATTACGTAAGCCTTCGGCCCGCCCCGAATTGCAAATTCCGGAATCCGGGTTTTTGACCAGGTGTTAGCTACCCCATACGAATTTCTTCTTGGATATGGAAAAACACACTCTCTGTCAAGTTTTGGCTTGCGTGGTGCCTTGTGCGACTCGGCAATGTGTGTGCTTTTGGGATTTGGCTTTTCATTCGTTTAAGTCTAACAAAGCAATTATTATTCAATTGACTTTATTTTGGAATCTATAAAAACCCATTCTTCTTTTGTGATACCCCATCTTTTACAAAGAAACTCGTCCGAATAAATAACTTCGTACTTGCCTAGATCAGGAATGAATTGAAAATTCTGCTTTGTCACATCTTGAGAAATTACAGTTTGCAAAAGTAGGAATCTAACCACTTTTGTAAAAATATACGATTTGTATGACTCAACTTCCTTTCTTGTTTTAAATGCACCAGCCACAATAAAGGATTCTGTACAACATTCACCAGGTTTTGCAATTTTCGTATTGCCGTCATAATAAAATCCTACAGGCTTTGAAAAATCTGTTTGTTCTGCTATGGGAGCTTTGGGTACCAAAAATTTCCATTTATCAAGTAAATTATTATTGTCAGAAACATCACTCTTACTAGCATATTTTAAACCAATTCGTTGAATGAACCAACATGGGATTCCTGAATGTTTAGGAGTATAATTTGTAGGCAAACCAAATGGCTTTCTCGAAGAAACTACAGTGCCTAAATGTTTGCCCTCATTTTCCTTCCTAGCTAAAATTTTTCTAATAATAGGGATTGCTTGGCTGTGTCTTATAAAAATAGAAAATTCACTTAACGATCTTTTTGATTTTACTTCTTGACCGTCTATAAAATTTATAATTTCACAGACTCCAGAATTATTTTTATCTCGTAAGAAATAACATATACCACCAGCAACATCAACACCTGGGAAAACATCGTTTGCGTTTTCGAAATCAACCAGTTTTACAATTTTTTTATCATTCAACATTTCTTTTCTAAAATCATCAAGTCCTTTGCCGCCAGCGAACCATCTTGCAGGTATAATCATACTTAAAAATCTAGGATTCAAATTTTTACATTGCTTAACGAATTTTTGATAAATAGGGCTGGCACTTCTTCCATGTCCCCCATCACTTTGTTGATAGGGTGGATTTCCAACTATTACATTGAATTTCATACTCTTTTTATTTATTTTAATATTATTAGTATCAATTGGCTTGTTTTCTCCAATCAAATTATATGATGTGTAGATAGCCTCTATATTATTTGTATTTAATTCTAGTAGCTTGTACACTTTTCTTGTAAACTCATATGCAATCATTGAAGTTGGTATTGAATAGAAATTTTTTGCAATATCTTTACCAAATCGTTTATATACAGCATAAACAAACTCGCCTTGTTTTGAAGCGATATCCAATAGAATTGTAGATTTATTAATTCCTCCCGCTGGCAAATCACATATGATTCTTTCTGTTAAAAATTGAGGTGTTACTACTTCAGAATCTGATAAACGACTAAATTTCTTCATGGCGTTACTTGCTCTCTCTATTGGAGGAATTGACATATCATTAGCAAGTGTGTTTATGTTATGAATTTTATAATCCAGTTCACTCAATACAAATGGATTAATATGCTTTTCAAAAAGCGAAAGTACTTTACTTTCAAGTTTCAAATTTCGAGAAATTCTAACATTTTTTTGATATTCTTTGATGCATGCAATTATTTCTTGTAAAGATTTGACCTTAGAATCTGTCAGAAATGCAAAGAACAAAATTCTTGCATAATACATTGCAAATTTTCCTTTATAGTCAACTTCTTTATCTCCATCTGACGTTGAAGAATTTGAGGAGTCACTCTCATCACCTTCTCCTCCAACATTTCCTGATGCTCCATCTATGTTCAGCTCCTCTCCATCCCCTTTAGTTCCTTTAATTTCCATTCCTTGACGTGAGCCGAATACACCTTGCTTTTCAATTTCTGCTTTAATTGCATCAATATCCAATAATGATAAATCAACAGCAATTGAAGTTGCCTCATCGAGTACACTTCTGCTACTTGAGTATTCACGTACAGCATCAAGAATATCGGAAGGCTCTATTTGTACTATCTTATTTTTATTAATTACAACAATTGGAGATATTTCAAGTTCTTTTTGGATTCTTTCTTCCAGTTTACTGTTTCCGTTCTTTTCAGTATTTACGTTATAGATTTGAGATTTATGTTCCTGCATCTGAAACATTCTGTTTGGGTTAAAGTCAACAAGTAAGGTTTGAGGTTTCATATTGAATTTAACCACATCGCCATTAGGCTCTTTGAATACTCTAATGTATTGGTTTTGAAGTCGAAAAATCGCTTGATCATATTCTTGTGGTGAAGAAGTATCCTTGAGAAAAAGCATAGTGTCCCATTCATGAACTGTGCTTCCCGTAAGCATACGGTTTACAGTTAGTGTGATTGTTCTCTTGTTCTCACTTTCACAACTTTTGATTTTGGCCTTAACTGATTCTGTGTCTTTATAAATCTTTTCACTTTCTACACCAGAGATATTTATAACCTCATAATTACTGAGATGCTTAAATTTGTGACCTTTGATTAATGATTCAAATGCATCACAAGATGCACGGTAAGGCAAAACGCAAACTATATGTCGGCACATTTGACCTTCTTTGATTTTGTCATAATCTAAGAAGCTTAATAAATTCTCATCTTTTTCTGTTCCGTCAATGACTTTAAGTAAATCAAGAATTTCCTTTTCGTACTTGAAATTTCTATGCAGATTATTTGTTTTGTCTAGGATTATTGATTGAGGTCTGAAAAGTTCTGAAAAGGCATAGGTAACAGAGTGCTTTTTCATTTCCTCCATCTTTATTCGTGATGACTCATTCGGATTAAACGCAAAGCGAATCATCTGAGGAAACCCGAAATATGGATTATCCCATTCTTTTACGTTATCCTTATTAAGATTATCTAAGTCCCATTTTTTCTGGTCCTCAGCAATGTTTGAAAATTGATAAAATGCAATAATGTCATCACTTGTGAATTCACTATTCATCAAAATCCGGTACGGAGTTCCCGAAAGATGAATTCGCACTTTTGCATTAAATGCTTTAGTATTTTTTTCTATGTCACCAAAATCAAGGTTATTTAACTTTAATTCATTCTTTATTTCCCTTTCGCTAAGTTTTTCCTCTCTTAAAACTTTTCCATATTCAGCAGCTCTTGCTCCAAAATGTGTTTCATCAATAAGTAATAAGTCAACCTGACTTTGAAAGATTCTTTTGTGTTTTGACTTTATGATAGCGCCTTGAAGGTCTTGAAGTGTGAGAAAGAATACTATTCTTTCATTGTTCATTTGTTTTGCGGCAATAATGTTCTCATTTTGAAGAAGAGAGTTGCTATCAAGAAAGCAATACCCATCAAACTTAACATGGCTTTCGGTAGTCCTTTTCCATTCTTCTTTAACATCCGCTTTAGCTGATACAACAACTACAAGTTTTGCTCCCATTTCTACAGCACAACACATGGAAGTAAAGGACTTGCCAAAACGCATTACTGCAAACATTAGGAGATTTTTTCTGCCTCTTTTCAGTGCATTTTTGAAGTTCTTTATTGTGGAGTCTTGGTTAGGTCTTGGGTCATATGTTTCAGTTCTTCTGTAAGTATGAGTTATTGGTACATGACTTTCATCAAAACGATAATATTGATACTTAGGGTCATTCTTTTTATGGCTTTTCCTTATATCCTTTATTGCTTCTATTAAGTCCTTTTCTGTGGTGCTTATAAAGAATTCATTTGAATAATATGGGATATTTTTAAAGGTGCTTTGTTCTAATCGAGTTCGTTTTAGTTCATTTTCTAAAAAATAATGAACTGCATAATCTCTGAAAAATGTCTCATCATCAACTTTTGCTACATCACCAAATTTCTTTACAAGATTTGGAAAGTGCTTTCTCCATTCGTTTAATCTAACTTCTAATGGACGATATGTGTCACCTACTTTGAGATAGTTGGGTACGGTTTCACTAGTAAATGCATAAATCTGAGGTTCAACCCTTCCGATAACCAATTCATTGAGTACCTCTACATTTATTTTAAATACATTAGCCATACTCCGATTTCATTGTTTATTAAGCAGGTCAACGAACTTGATTGTTTTTCCAATTGTCTTTGTTGCTGGGTCTTTTTCGTCCCAGTCTTTAATTATACAATAAATGCCATTGTGAGTTAAAATATTATTGGTTTTGCAACCATTGCATTCTAGTCTCTCTTCTGCTTTTCTTCCAAATAAATCTTCTGATACCTTAATAACTTCCGTACAACTATCAGGAATTACAGCTTTTAATCCATCCATCTGCCAAACATTCCATGATATTATATCTGCAATACTCTTAATATTTTTAAGCAAAGGCTTTTTGTTAAATTGATGTTTGTAGTTTTCAATGAATGTAGTAAACATTGCTTCACGAGCAATGAGTAAATTATCACCTTGCCATTCAAAAGCATATGTGCTTTTGTATGCGATGAGTGTCGCTTTTAACCATTCCGATTCCGATTCGAAATTTTCGTTTATTACTCTTAATTTTCTATCTAGAATTCCAATTCGATTATTAACAGAAATAAACTCCCCAGTTGTACTGTCATACCTGCTTGTAATATACGGAGCTTCACCGCATGAAATTTCTAAACGTTTGTCTTTAACGTAGTCTTTGCAGGTTTTTGAATTTGGGAAAATTATTTTGTTCGAGTTTACTTCCCAAGATTTTGCTCCATTACTTAGTACTATTTCAGAATTAAACACTCCTTCTCTTTCAAACCAAACGTTGTCAATTAAATTGTTTTGAGCATTACAAATCCATGAAGGAGTGAATACTTCCGCCATTTCTTTTGACCTGTTTATCTGTAGGATTTTATCTTTGTGAACTCTTGGCATTATGATGCTTCCATAGTCGCCTGAAATTAAATCAGGCAGGATTTGAGAGTGATAGCTGTATAATTCTCCAAGATGTTCATAGTTGTCAGTAGCCCATATAATATTTTTTTTTGTACTATGGTCAATTAGCAAAGTATCAAGAACCTGAGGGTACTTTTCAATTAATTCGCTTTCTAATATGTCAATCCCAGTCCTCATCTATTTGGTCACTTTATTGGATTGTAAAAGTTCCTAAACGTCAGTCTGTCTATCAATCCCCCCTTTTTTCGCTTTTCTGTAACCACAGACTGCATATAGCCCAGTATTGTTGATTTTGATTTTAAGACCAAAATCAAATCTAAAGTCGGCCCAGATCCTTAAAAGGACATCAATGGCTTGTCCTGTAATTAAAGATCCGTTTTTTCCCCATCCCAGAGGGCTATTGATCAGGTGATTACCCAATAAATTTAATAATCGTCTGAGATTGTAAGCCGTCATGATCATGCCCACATCGGCGGAGGCTCGCTCCAGGTAGTGTTTGGTCATGATGTGGTCAAAGCCCCATTGTCGTTTGATGGCGCCATACGGATGTTCCACCAGTTGCTGCCGGAGTTTGTACGTGGCCGGTTCGGACTCGATGCGGGCATTGTTGGACTCTACCAGATGAGCATGTTTGTAGCGTTCAATCAGTCGTCCATTTGGGTTGCGGGTGCACTGGTCTTTGACCCGGCATTGTTTACAGCGGTTGGTTTTGAAGTGCTGAACCTGTGTGGTTGTGTTCCGGTGTTTCTTGGTGTACTAGCGTCCGTTGGTTCGCAGCTCATGGCCCTGCGGGCAAGTGTAAGGGTGCTTGCGGGCATCGTAGGCGAAGGCCTCCAGGTTATAGGCCGCATTCGGCGCCTGGCTGGCAGGATCGGGTATGGCCACCATCACCTCCATGCCCAGTTCGTCTGCTTTCTGGAACTCACTACCCGTGTGGTAGCCTTTGTCATACAGCGCCGTAAAGGTGTTGGTGTTCAGTTCTTCGCTGGCTCTTTCCATCATCTTGCCCATGGCTTTGGAATCGTTGGTGTTCGTCACCAGATAGTCCACCACCATCTTACACTCTGCATCCACGTTGGTCTGGACATTGTAGGCTACCTCGGTGATGTTGCCAGCGGGTGATCATCTGCCGGCTGTTCGGATCGTAAGTGGACACCTGCCCTTGCTCACTTCGGCGCAGGTTTTGTTCCAGCTTACGGTACCGGTTGCGTTGCCGCTTTAATCGCCGAATACCCAGCGTGGCTTCCTGAAACGAAATGCTGGTATCCGCTCCATCCAGAGTTTGCTGATACTCGCCAACTTTTACATCCAGGTAGGCGATGTGCCGGGCGATCTTGGCCGGGTTAAAATTGTTCTTCTTGCTGTTCTGTGCCCGCAGCTTCGTACTGTCACCGGCCACCAGCCGCTTACCCAGTAGGGCGAACAGGTCGGCGGCGCGCACGGTAGGGCGGAACGCCTCGCGGATCGGCTCGGGGTGATGCCGTATAAAGTTGGAAATGGTGTTATGATCCGGCAACAGTCCCTGCAAGAGCCACATCAGCTCGATATTGCGGCCACATTCCCGCTCCAGAGCTCGGGAAGAGCGGATCCGGTTCAGGTAGCCGTACAGGTACAACTTCAGCAACACCGAAGGGTGATAGGTCGGACGGCCGCCCTGGGCACCCTTCCCTTCCGGGAAACGAAAACCCATAGAGCGGAGATCTAGGCTGTCCACAAACATATCAATGAGCCGGACTTCATTGTCTTTCCCAATGGTCTGGTCCAGAGTCGTGGGAATCAAATACAACTGATCGCGGGGTTTGCCAGTTAAAAATTGCATAGCCACAAGCTACAAAAACCAAACCTTTTTATATCTTTAAACGATAAGTAGTAATCCACAATTTATATACGGGCAGTTAAAGAGACTGACGTTAGCAATCAGTTCAGGCAGCATCCGTTTTCAGATAACAAACATTTGACACAATATTTTTCCACAATTTGTATATCTTATTGCTTGACAACTAAAATTTGTTCTATTTTTATTGCTCATTAATTTAGTTAAATTAAAATTTCAACGATGGCAAAATCAAAGAATGAGTCCACATCAAAGTCGGTTGCCTCTAAAGCCTCAAGGTTATTGAGTAATCCCAACACTTCAAAGGCTGTTAAGAGTGTAGCAGCTTCGGCTTTGACACAGGCTCGAAACAAGGGAAAGAAGTAATACGACAAATGCATAATTGGGGTATTTCTGTAACCTGTAGCCCTTCCTAAAAATAAGACTGATTTGATGTTGAAATTCAAGTCATTTATCTCGTTAAATTCCTAGTTACCTTTCCGGGAACTGGATACCCTTTCGTAGTGAAACGATTTGCGAAGCAAATCGGAAAAGGAACCCCACTCTTGTTTAAATACCAAGCCCTCACCGCGCTTCCTGCTTTTTCAGGTCGTAATGTTTTTCGAAAAACTCGTCGCACCAGAGGCAGACATTGCCCAGGGCTTCGCAGCGACTGACGGCGTGCTCGGCGCTAACCCCAACGGATTCACCCATGTTGAACGGGTTGCCTCGGTCCAGCATCTGCATGACCGGGTTGCCGGCGATGCGGGCCAGCACTTCGCTGATTTTTTCTGTTCTGGCATCGCCGAGCGGGTCACGGGTGCCGGGGCAACAAGGATTGATGCGCCAGAGTTGGATCGAGATTTCCTGGGGAATGTCTTCGCCACCGCTTAAAAATCCGATAGCGCCAGAGAGGATTGCGCAGAAATTGTGGTGCGGATCGCGCTTCCAGATGCCTTTTTCCATGGCCCGCCCCCGGGCCCAGTTGCCGCCCAGCCACATGTCTTCGGTAGCGCCCCAGTGGCCCCAGCTCAGCGGAAAAGAATTCAGGTAATTGTCTTTTCTCACCAGCGGATCGTGGTCCGCGCCGTTGACTCCGCGCGATGCGAACAATTCCGCAAGAACGGTCAACCTTGTTCCCGCCGCTTTGTGGTAGCGGTCAATGCTCGCAATATCAAACCGGCTGATCCCTTTTTCGATCAGGGTATCCAGGACTTCGCCGGTGAGCAGGTCGCCATTGGTCTGCAGCATGATTTGCGTGCGCTCTCCGTAACGGGCTCTTAGCGCATCCAGGATGGCATACAGTTTTTGACGCTCGGCCAGCGGTTCGCCACCGCTAAGAATCAAACGGTCAATCCGCGAGGGCAGATTTTGCACAATGGCCAGGCATTCCTCCAGCTCCATTCGCTCACCTTGGGGTCCGCTCAGGTTGTAGCAGTGGTCACAGTGGTCGTTGCAGACTTGCGTGAAAACCCAGTACAGCGATTCCACATGGTCGTAGTCACGGGCAAAATTGGCCGCCGGCTTCCGCAGCGGCTTTTCCGGTGACAACTCCGGCTGTGTACCCGCGTGAGTGCCGTCAAAACCGGGCTGATTACTGTGATCAATCATTCTTTTTCAGGCAATTCCGGTGCAAAAGATACCAAGTCCGTGAACGCTGATGAAGCGTCCGGGGTTCCCGGCAGTGACCCTTCGGCAGAAAGCACCTGGCGCCAGAACGCCAGCTCGTCCCGGACGCCCGAAGCCGGCGAGCGAAGAAAGTCCTCGCGGCCGGCAAAGACCTCCAAAACTCCGCGGTCCATGCGTGCGAGGGTGTCGCCCATGACCAGGGCTTCTTTGAGGTCGTGGGTTACAAAAATGGTAGTGGTGCCGCGCTCGCGGCTCAGCCGGCGGTACAAGCCCTGCATCTCCGAGCGGGTTTGCGCATCCAGGCTGCCAAACGGCTCGTCCAGCAACAGCACTTTCGGGCGGATCACCAACGCGCGGCCAAAGGCCACCCGCTGCCGCTGTCCCCCGGAAAGCGCAGAAGGCTTGCGCGCGGCCAGACCGTTCAGCCCAAGCTGATCCAGCAACTGGCTGACTGTCCGTTCCGCTTCTGCGGTGGCGACACCCCGGATCCGAAGGCCAAAAGCGATGTTTTCCTGCACGTTCAGGTGCGGGAAAAGGAGAGGTTCCTGGCTGAGGTACACCACGCCCCGTTTTTCAGGGGCAAGCGCCAAAACTTCCTGTCCGGCTAACTTGAAGCTGCCGCTGTCTGCGGGTAAAAGCCCGGCCAGGATTTGCAGCAGGGTTGTTTTGCCACAACCGGAACTGCCCAGAATACCCAGACTCTGCCCTTCGCCCAGCGTGAACCGGACACCGCCCAGCACGGAGACCGCGCCAAAGCGTTTGTGAATGTCAGCAACTTCAATCACGCCTGAACTTCAAAATGAGGCAAGTTGGGAAAATACCATCAGGACGGTCCATGCTGCCTGCGAAGCAGCGCCTGCCGGTTGAGAAACAGCAGCGCAAGGGTGGGCAGCACCATAAAAAGCGAAGCTACGGCAGCCAGGTGCGGATTGGCTTCCTGCACAAAGTACAGGGTCTGAACCGTCAGTGTGGGGACTTTGCCGACGCCGATCAGCCGGGTAAGACCATATTCGAACCAGGAAAGCAGGAAACACTGGAAGGCTCCCATCACCAGCCAGGACTTGCCCATGGGCCAGAGAACATGCCGGAGAACCTGACCGGGATTGGCGCCAAGCGTGCGGGCCTGGGCCATGGTCAGCCGGATGCGCTCCGTCCAGAATCCGGAGAAAAAAAGCACGGCATAGGGGTAAACAAAAAGGCATTGAGCAATCATGACGCCGGGCAGGGAACCGCTCAGCCCCAATTTGACAAAGTAGAACTGTAGCATGGCGGCAAAGACCACCGGCGCAATCAGGTAGGGGTAGTACGCCAGCGATAGCCATGCCCGGGTCCAGCGCTGGCGCGCAATTACGCCCGAGGTCAGGAACCCCGCACTGGCGCAGAACAAGGCCACAGACCCCGAAAGTCCGAGCGATAAAAACAAACTGTACACCAGGCCGTTGCTTCCGCTCCAGGTAGCCTGCCAGTGCCTCAGGCTGAACGGGCCTTCCAACAGGTTGGGGAATCGCCAGGCGCTCTGCAGCGACAAGT
>JANNSM010000100.1:0-1573 GCA_031402635.1 Bacteroidota bacterium
GCCGGAGACCCTGCGCCATTTGGACAACCTAACTCGGCTTATGGATACCGCGTTTCGGGTTCCGGGAACCTCCATCCGGTTTGGCATTGACCCGCTGATCGGTCTTGTGCCCGGTTTGGGAGAAGGGATTTCTCTGTTGATTTCCGGTGGAATTGTCCTGGCTTTAATCCGCCACGGCGTCAGTGGCAAACTGGTCTTGCGTATGGCGGGCAATATTGCGCTGGATGCGTTGGCCGGAACGATACCTGTCATCGGCGATCTGTTTGATATCGGCTTCAAAGCCAACCGGCGCAATCTCCGCCTGCTTATTGAACACCATCAATCCGGGGGAAAGCGGGAACCGGTATTGCCCTATTTGCTGCTGACCATCCTGCTCGTCGCCGCCCTGTTTATCGGTTCGATCCTGTTGACCGTCGTAACCGTCGCTTACCTGATCTCCAGGATTGGGCAGTAGCTCATCCGCGAAAGTGCATGGGCGGTGGAGTTTCGGGAGACGCCCCGTTCGATCAATACGGTCTTTCCTCAAACACGACCCCGAACTGCGATAACTCCCGGAGCAGCGGTTCATAAATTTCCCGGATCGTGGGAATAACCAGCCCCCTGACAGGAAGTTGACCGGTAAGGACCAGGCGGGCCGCTATACCAAGCGGCAAACCGACCGTTTTTGCCATCGCGGTCTGTTCACGGTCTTCGCCGATCACCACCATGGCGGCCTGAATTCGCTCCTGTTTTCCCCCGAGTTCATAAACGAATTTGTGCAGCATCACCGTCATGTCGCGGTCATCCGCTTCCAGCGCCCATTTTTCCTCCAGAATCTTCTGCAGCACCTGCGCCGGGGTTGCTTTTTTCAGGCCGATTGGCCTTTCCTCAAAAAGTCCCAGCCAGGCGATCTTCTCCAGCATATCGTTCTGGTAGTCAAATTTGAGGTAAGCGGCAAGTTTGAGCTCCGCAGACTTCAGGGGATCCCACCAGAGAAAGGAGTTGGTGTAATCGCGATAGCTCATGTCTTCGACGCCTTCGAGCTCATAGGAATCATCCGTCATTCCCAACTGGACAAATACGTCCCAGGCTTTGCAAAATCCGGGCCTGCGTAGTGTTCCCCGGTAGAGCGTATCTACATTTTCCAACCCATAGGCTTCGCGGTACTTCAGGCTGTCCCGGTTCGGGTACCCTTCAAAAGCACCATAGTCAGGAATATGGAGGGTTTCGTAGCGCTGAAACAATCGGTGGTAGGGAATATACTTGTAATGACCATTGTGCTTAAACTTGACGACACCCTGTCCGGCAAGCACCACGTTTCTTGGATTCCACGTGAATTTGTACTGCCAGGGATTGTTTTCATATCCCGGTGCGACCAATCCCCCGGTAAAGGTTTCAAATTCAAGAATATGTGCACCCGCGCTGCGCAATTCGTCAAGTTTGGCCATCGCTGACATGTGGTCAATACCCGGGTCTAGGCCGCATTCTTTTAAGACCAATATTCCGGCCTGATCAATATCCGATTCCAGGTTGCGGATTTCGTCGGAAACATACGATGCCGATAGAAAATTGACCTTGTGGGAGATGCAGTCTT
>JANNSM010000101.1:0-6241 GCA_031402635.1 Bacteroidota bacterium
GTGTTTGTCCCCGTGGGCAGTACCCGCAGTTACTATGACCTTCAGCGTGATCTCGGCGATAAGACCTTTTACCGCAACCCTCAAATTGTTGCAGCACTTTCCCGTCAGCCTCTCCCCTATTCTTCCGGTCCTCTTTTTCCCGGCGACGATCTGATTACCTCCTTCCCGGTTGACAAGCGGGAAAACTATATCAAGCGCTGTGTAGCCATTCCCGGCGATGTTCTCGAGGTGCGCAACCGTGCACTTTACATCAACGGGGAACCATCATTGCGGGCACCCCACATGCAATACAAATACCGGGTTGACTTAAAGCCCAATACTTACCTCAGCGACGATTTCCTCAAACATGAAGCCGGGATTAATACGGGTATCGCTACCTATGAAATGACCGTTGGTCAGCAATTGCAGGACCGGAACGGGGAAACCGTTTACGGCGGGTTCATCGAGTTACACGCCGATACAACGGAAATCAGCGCCATCCGGACCAGGCCTGAAGTGCTCCGGGTCCGCAGGGTTCCATTCCCGATTGAAAGACCTGATGCCCTTTTCCCCCACGATGCCCGGTTCCCCGGCTCTGTGGATCAGTTCGGTCCGTTGGAAGTGCCGGAAAAAGGGGAAACGGTTAACCTTACGGCAGCAAACTTGCCGTTCTACAGCCGGATTATTGAAGTGTTTGAAGATTCCCCATACTCGGGAAAGGGGTTTGCAGCATTGCAACGCAGGATTCTTGCCGGTGAAACCGTGCCCTATACTTTTACAATGGACTACTTTTTTATGATGGGAGATAACCGCCATCAAAGCCAGGACTCCAGGTTCTGGGGATTTGTGCCCGAAGATCATGTAGTGGGAAAGGCCTGGTTTGTTTGGTGGAGTTGGGATGTTCACACGCCTTTCCCGGCCAAAATTGGCACGGTCAGGCTCAATAGGCTTTTCCGTCCCGTGCGCCACGGTTCATGAACCCAACCATCCATTGAATTTAGGGGTCGCTTTCCTTTTGATAAACTTCGAATCAAGGGTCTTCCATTTTTTGTCACAATTTTTATTAAAAGACAATTTATGATGGCGAATTTGCCCATATTTACTAGTTTTCCTGACTTAAGTCGAATAATATTGTTGTTTTTTAATAGTCACAATGGTAATTTTAGGTGGTTATAAAAGTGGATTTTTTTTCCACATACAGTCATTTTTTTCAAGTCACTAATTGTTTCATAATTTGGAAAATTTGCGAACAATTTTTTGCATATAAATGCAATAAAACAAAGCTATTTAATCCTGTTTAAATTTAATTTTCGATTATCAACATAGTAACAAAGCCACCAAACTATGTTGAAACTTTTTTCAAAAGGTTGCAGGAAATTGGGATAACCGAATAGTTTTGTTTCAACACCGGGCAGAAAATTCCTACACCCCGGCAGGAACAAGAACCACAATTACCACTTTCACTTTATGGAAAAGTTTATTGCCGCTCCCAAACTGCCTGTCTCCCATCTTGCTGCCATCCTCCTTGTCGTCTTCTCCCAAACCCTTCTCGCACAAACCGGACTCTGGTCCAATCCCGCAACTTGGGGTGGGTCCCTCCCGGTCGCTGGTTCAACGGTTAATATAGCCCCGGGACAAACCGTTATCCTCGACATGAATCCGCCTTCACTTCATGGCATTGAAGTAGAAGGAAATCTGGTTTTTGCCGAACAGAATATCAACCTGACCACAGGTTATATTCTGGTTACTGGCGGGGAATTCCGGATTGGCACAGAAGCAGCACCCTATACCCACAAAGCGGTCATCACGTTCACCGGAGATATTGCCGATGCCACCGGCATGGGTTTAGGGAATAAATTCCTGATGGTTATGGGAGGCGGCAAACTGGAATTGCACGGTGCCCGTGCCGATGTGCAATCCTGGACTCAATTGAGAAAAAACTGTGCACCTGGAAATACTATTCTGGAAACGGTTGATGCTGTTGACTGGAGAGTAGGCGACCAGATTGTTATTGCCCCCAGTGGAACAAATGCTTATCAGACCGAAGTCAGAACCATCACTGCGGTGATTGGCAACCAGATCAAAGTGAACCCGGCTATGACCTTTCACCACTTCGGAAAAATTGATTCCGTTGGTGAATACGCTGTGGACATGCGCGCAGAAGTTGGTCTGTTAACCCGCGATATTGTTCTTCAGGGAGATGCTTCTTCAGACTACTCCCAAAACGGTGGTCATGTGATGATCATGAACGGCTCCAATGCCCGTGTTGAAGGGGTTGAATTTTACCGGATGGGCTGGTTTGGGGAACAAGGCCGCTATCCGATGCACTGGCACCTGAGCGGGAACGCTTATGGAGGATACGCCAACAACAACAGCATCCACAAATCTTACCACCGGGGTATTGTAACCCATGGTACCAATGGTGTTGAGGTTAAGCAAAACGTGGCTTATGATGTTTTCTCCCATTGTTATGTCGTGGCCGAACAGGGCGACGAAATAGACAATTCATATATCGGCAATCTTGGCCTTTTGACGAAAAGGATTGAGGATATGGGAGATTTTGCCTTTCCGGGCGGGGGTTTTGGCTCTTTGCAGTCGGAACGTCATCCGGGAACTTTTTGGCTCACCAATCCCAACAACATTGTCCGCGATAACCATGCAGCAGGAAGCCTGGACGGAATTGGTTTCTTCTATGACGGTGCCGGCTCAGCCACTGCGGTACCGACCGACTTTTTTACCGGAAATCTGGCACATTCCAATAACTCTACGGATGGCAGTTATGACCGTGCCTTTTACCGTACCACGGGTTGGGGTCTGTTTGTCGCGGCAGGATTAGAGAATGGCGAGAGCATGGTATTCTCCGACTTCACCGGCTACAAGAACACCATGGGCGGTGCATGGCTCGAGGGTAATCTGGTCTTTTTGCGCAAATCGGTCCTTGCCGATAATGGCTCCGGCGTTAACCTCCAGAGTTCATCCCTCAACCAGGTCGGCTTGATTTATGCCACCGCCAATCAAATAGAACCCTCGACTAAGAACCTTGGGGCAATCAATATTTTCACCAGTTTTGATTTCGGAAACAAAGAGCCAAAAATCGTTGATGTTGATGTGATTGGTTTTGATAAACGCATCATGCTTGAGGCCGAGTCCATCGATATCTACAGCTATGCTCGCAATATCGAATTCATCGGCGGCTCCGGACCGAAAATTAAAATTGACCTGGATAATTTCCTCGGGGGTTTCGTTGATCTGCGTGGCATGGTCAGCGGAACCGGCTATCCTACCGTGTATTTTGGCGAACAGTTTGATTTCCGTATTGGAACTTGTGTTTTTGATGCCGCAGCCAATGCCTGGGAGTGTCCTTCCAGGGAATACGCCAGCCTGGAGATCAGCACAGACACCTACGAAGGAATGCCGGTTGGTCAAATGAGGCTGACCAGAAATGCAGGAGGAGCAACGGAAAACATGTTCGAATCCAGGGATATAGATTCCTGGCTTCCCGAATACGGGCATCGCCAGACCCAGTGGGTCCCTCTTCAGGAAGGCTTCTCGGTCAGTTTCACTGATGAACCGATGCCTTGGCGATTCGACGTTCAACTTCACGGATTTTCACCCGGAGGGAGCCGCCAGACTTTTACCGTTCCTTCAGGAAAACAACCTAAGCTGTACCGGGAAGATGGCACGTTATTGCCTTCCAGTCCTTCTTTGGAGGCCCTTTCTTTTGCCGAAGACGGCTGGTTTTTCAATGAAGCAGACAACAAACTTCACCTGGTGTTGACAATAAGTTCATCGGACGGTTTCGGTAAAAAACTGACGGTCCGTCTGGTGCCTGCTCGCATGGGTGAATTCAACCTGCAATCTGATGACGTTATCACCAGTCCAAATCCCTTTGAAGGAGAGTTGACCATTCAATTCCCGGTAGAGTACGACAACGTCACGACCTCCCTTCGCCTTTATGACGCAGAAGGTCGCGTTGCTTATGAAGTAGCGGATCAGATACTCGGTCCCGGCACGCACCGGTTTTCCCTTGACGGTCAACAACTTGCCCCGGGAACTTATATCTATGAACTGCGCACCGGAAGCCGTGTGCATAAAGGCACCGTCATCCGCATACCCGAATAATCCCTCCACTTTCCTCTATACCCCGCAAGCGCGGCCGTGATTTTATGCGGCCGCGCTTTATTTTGGGGCTAACGGCATTTCAAAACGCTCCGGAGGTGCGGGCTCCCGGGAAACTTATGATTAGGGGTCTTAAGCGGCTGAATTCGCTGGCCCTAATCTGACTCCCATCGCAGGATCAGGGTTTGGGGAGGGTGAAACCAAAAGTGGAGCCAACACCTTCTGTACTCCGAACATTGACCCCCATTCCATGCGCTTCGACAATGTGTTTTGCGATGGATAAACCCAGTCCGGTGCCTCCCCGCTCCCTGGAACGCGCTTTGTCTGTTCTGAAAAATCGCTCGAAAACCCGGCTGAGATATTCCGGTGCAATGCCAATGCCGTTGTCTGAAACTTCAATGAGGATGCGGTCACTCATGTCATAAACCCCGATGCGTGCATATCCCGATTCGCGACCATAGCGGATGGCATTGGTCAGAAAATTGATAAGGACCTGACGAACTCTGTTCCGGTCCGCGCGAACTTTGACATGTTGATTGATTCCGGGTTTGAAGCCCATGGTCATGTCAGCGGCATGGGCCTGATCTTCCAGTGCTTCCATTGCTTCAGCAGCTACAACGCAGATATCAAAGACAGAATAGTCCAGTTGCAATTGTCCGCTTTCCAGTAAACTGATGTTTTCCAGATCGCGAACAATCGCAATCATCCGCTCGATATTATTGGCTGCTTTATAGAGATATTCCATGTTGATGGACTCATCATAAACACCACCTTCAATCAGCGTATCAATGTATCCCTGGATAGAGAAAATAGGCGTTTTGAGTTCGTGGGAAACATTGCCGAGAAATTCTTTACGGTAGTCCGCCATATCCTGAAGTTGCCGGATTTCGCGCCGTTGAACATCGGCCCATTCCATCACTTCATTTTCAACTTCAGAAATGATGTCCCGGTCAAGATCTACTTTTTTCTTGGGTACACCTTTCGGTGTCTTTAACTGGCTGATATTCTTATAAATTACTTTTATTTTCCTATAAATAAACCGTTCCAAAGCATGGAGCTGAATGGCAAAGGCCACAATAAAAACAAAGACCGGTACAATGACCAATAATATGGGATGGAGCAGGTTGCCGGGAATAAAATACAAAACCAGCAACAACAAAAGCGATGCCGACGCAGTGAGGATAGCCGTGCGCCGGACAATACCCCTTGGCGTGGGGTTTTTAATCATAAGTCCAGTTTATAGCCGATTCCTTTGATGGTCCTGATCGATTTTAAGCCGATCTTCTCGCGGAGTTTGCGAATATGCACATCAATGGTCCGGTCGCCAACAATGACATCATAGCCCCAGACTTTGTGAAAAATCTCCTGCCGGTTAAATACTTTCCCCGGTCTTGAAGCGAGCAAATTAATCAGCTCAAATTCCTTCCGCGCCAGATTGATGACCTCGCCGTTGCGGTAAATCAGATATTTTTCCTGATCAATTCCGAGGTCGCCAACATGGCGGATATTATCCTCGCGCACTGACTCCAGTTTTCTTCGCAGCAATGCTTTGATCCTGCTTAATAAAAGCCTGGGTTTAATTGGCTTGTTGATGTAATCGTCTGCCCCCACATCAAATCCGGCAATCTGGGTAAAGTCTTCGTTGCGGGCTGTCAGGAAAGCGATCACCGTGTTATTAAACCGGGGGTCAGCACGAAGTTCGCTGCACACCTCAATCCCGTCCATTTCAGGCATCATAATATCCAGCAAGATCAGGTCGGGCAGCCGCTCTCTGGCTTTGGCAAGGGCCTCTGAACCGCTTCCGGCCGAGCTTACACTGTAACCTTCCTTTTGGAGATTGTACCGGATAAATTCCAGAATATCCGGCTCATCATCGACAATCAGGACATGGATGGAATCGGATTGCATACGATCAGGGCTCAATGACCGCAAAAGTAAACGCCAGCGACCAGCGCAACGTGAAGGAAATGTTAAGCTAATATTAAGCCGTTATTTCCATATCCCCATGACCGCAAGAGGCTGTCCTTGAGCAGGCGAGGTCTTTTTACCGGCTGAGCATGGCGCATGCCCGTGCATCCACTAACTGATCCCGTTCATACCAAAGATCGTATTGCCATTCGCCTTGTGCATTCCAAAGCCGCCA
>JANNSM010000102.1:0-10134 GCA_031402635.1 Bacteroidota bacterium
CGGCGATTGGGTGCAGGTTTCGCGTTTGGGGATGCCCCTGACCAACGAGGCCGTCATCCCCATCGGATTGAAAGACTACTGGAACAGCCTTTCGCCTTACGCCGAAGATGCTTCCTACTTCAACAGCTTCTACAACCCAGAACTGGGATTGTACATGGATGACGCCCTTTTCGGAGGCGCCGTACCGGCCTTCAGCCCCTTGAGAATCCAGCGCAATTCGCTCGGCGCCTTTGACTTTGGCAATGGACAGGACGGCCTGTTTGCCCTCAAAGGAACTGCCGCCGTGGCCGGCACTGCCCTGGACGATGCCGTCTTTGGCACCCTTCTGCTCCCCGGCCCGGGAATGCCGCGCTCCGTGGACCTCTGGCCCGCTTTCCACACCGGAGTGCCCAATGTCAGGCCGTACCAACTGGCCACCGGAAAAGGCGGGGACCCGCTCGCTGCCGGAAAGCCTTTCGTCAACAATTTCCTGCCCAATGGAGGGGATATGCTCCGGCTGAACATGGCCGTGCCACCTACCGATCGCAACGATCCGGCCTTCAGTTCACTAGGCCTGATTCAGGCTGCTGTAGCAGGGCTTACTGACCCGGCATTCACCGGCTCAACCGCCATCCAGTTTATTCCAAACATGGACGGATTTCCCAACGGACGACGGCTCGAAGATGACGTGACCCGCATTGAATTGCAGGCCGTCTCCGGGATCGTCCTGGCAGCTATCGGGCTGTGGTACGATGACTACGATCCCACCGACCCATTCGCCTCCGTGCTGACCACGGACTTGTTTGACGTGCTGGGATACACCACGGGAATTGAGGAAAACGACGCCACGTTCAGCGGTACCTTTCCCTACATGAGCATGGCCTGGTCCGGTACCGGAGATTGCGGCGGTGAAATTGCCGGAGCATTGGCCAATTGCGGAACTCCCACGGACCTGATTGCCACTTCCATTACCGACAACTCAGCTTTGCTGGCCTGGTCAAATGAAGGGGTGACCAATTACCGGGTACGCTACCGTAACATGACCTCCGGCGGTCCTGTTACGCGGGTTCTGACGAGCAATACAAGCCTGACGCTTTCGGGGCTGGAGCCCTGCTCGGTTTATGAATTCATGGTCACGGTAAAATGTCCGACTACGGGTTTGTTCACTTCGGTTACGGCCATGTTCAGCACAACAGGTTGCCTGCGCAACGCCGGAATGGACAATTCGCTATCCGTAGACGTGTACCCGAATCCGGCAAATGACCTGCTTCAGGTTACCATTTCCGGAACCCAGGACGGCAACGTGCAATATCGCGTTGTTGATCTTACCGGGCGTGTAATGCTCGAATCGAGCAGTGCTGCAAAATCGGGCAATGGAACCATTTCGATTGATGCGGGTAAGCTGCCTTCCGGTAACTACTACCTCCAGGTCTATCAGGACGACAAGCAGGTTGTAAGACCGTTTGCTGTCAGCCATTAACCTTCCCTTTTAGTTCGTTTCCCTGCACAGCAGGAAGGGTCGTCCATTGATTGGACGACCCTTTTTTTTTCTTACTGCCCAATCCAGCCTCTGCTTCTTTTCGTAGGTCTTTTGGAATTGATGAAACGAACAAACCGCAAACCATGAAACGAACGCTGAAACCCCTGCAACAAGTTATCCTTCTGACCATTGTAATCATGCAAATCGCCCTGCTTCCAGGCTGTTCCCGCTGGAATGGGCAATCGGGCGAACAGACAATTACCGCCTTGATGGTCCGCCACGATGCGCTGGGAAGCGCGGCCGAGGTTGAAGCCGTCTTGAATGCCTACGATCGCTATTCCACCGAACTGAAAAACAATGCCCAGTCAGCCAATGCTGCGATCGGGCTTGCGGAATTGTTCATGCAGGAAGCGCGGGTTACCGGCGAGCACGGCTATTATTTTCCCGCTGCCGAAACACTGCTGAAACCGCTGTTAGCGCGGAATGACCTGAAGGGAGATGAAAAATTCCGGGCATTCTCGCTGTATGCCGGCGTGATGGCTTCACAACATCACTTTCTGGAGGCAAAAGATTATGCACAAAAAGCAATAGCGATTAATACCCACAATGCAGGAGTTCGGGGAATTCTTGTGGATGCCCTGGTTGAATTGGGCCAACTGGACCAGGCGGTAAAAGCCTGTGACGAGATGGTCGCCCTCAGGCCTGACCTTCGCAGTTACTCAAGAGTTTCTTACCTGCGTGAACGCCACGGAGATTTGGAAGGGGCTATTGAAGCGATGAAACTGGCTGCCGCAGCCGGTGTCCCCGGATCGGAACAGGAAGCCTGGTGCCGCACTCACCTCGCCGACCTTCATCGAATAGCCGGTCGCCTGGACGAGGCAGAATACCAGCTTGCCCTGACTTTGGAACAGCGCACCGATTACCCGTTTGCTCTTGCTGCCATGGCCGATTTGCGAACAGCCCAGAATAGAGATGAACAGGCGGAAATTCTTTTGAAGAAAGCGTTGAATATCATTCCGGAAATTTCCTTTTCCGAAAAACTACTCGCACTTTATACCCGTCAGGAACAACCCGAAAAAGTTCAGGCTACGACGGCCCAGGTACTGGAGATGTTTGACGATGATCGCAAACACGGCCACATTATTGACTGGGACCTGGCCCGTTTCCATGCTGAATACACCGGAAATATCCCGGCAGCGCTGGAGGCCGCGAATGCAGCCTTGAAAACCAGGCCCGGGCATCCGGAAATTCAATCCTTTATTGCAGAACTAAACGCGCAGGAAGTTATCCTGGCAGGTCGCTGATTGTTCAACGGATAAATCAGATCGCATGAAAATTCAAACAGCGATAAGATTGATCGGGCTTGCGATTGTGATCCTTGCAAATTCGCTGATGATGATTGCCGGTGAACTCAACGGAAGTATCAAAGATGCCGAAACAGGTTCCGGGCTTCCCGGCGCTACCTTACGTGTATTGGGTACCGAAATCGGAGTTACGGCAGATCCGTTGGGCCGTTTTGAACTTTTAGGGCTGGAGTCCGGCACCTATACCCTTGAAGTCCGGTATCTGGGCTACACGAGCATGAACGTAATCGCCACCCTTGACGATGCCGGAGATTCGGAAACAATAACCATCCAATTACAGCCGGTTCCATTGATGTTGCCGGAAGTTGACATTCAGGACGCCGTTAAGCAGAACATCAACTTACTCAGCGCGGTGGACTGGCAGATGCGAGCCGCCAGCAATGGACAGGATATGTTGCGTTTCGTGCCTGGCATGGTCATCGCGCAACACGCCGGTGGAGGCAAGGCTGAACAAATGTTCATTCGTGGCTTTGATCTTGACCATGGCACTGATATTCAGATCAGCGTAGATGGAATGCCCGTCAATATGGTGTCTCATGCCCATGGCCAGGGCTATGCCGATGCTCATTTTATTATCCCGGAAACGGTTCAGGATATCCAGTACGAAATGGGTCTGGGTGAAGTCCGCAACGGCAATCTGGCTACTGCCGGCGCTGTGACATTCAACCTGCTGCCGTCTATTGATCAAACCCTGATTCAGGCAGAAGCGGGATCATTCAACAATTATCGGGCACTCGCACTGATCAATTTGTTAAGCGAAAAAATGCGCGGCAATGGCCATACAGCCTACGCGGGCGGAAGTTTCCGCTATGCCGATGGTCCGTTTAATCCTGCGCAGGGAATGAAGGCATTCAATGGCATCGCTAAATACCGGGCCATCAGCAAATCCGGGAGCGTGTTGGAACTGACCGGAATGGCCTTCGAAAACGATTGGCGCGCGGCCGGACTGATCGCGCCAAGAGCGGTAGAAACAGGACTCGTAGATCGCTTTGGAAGGCTGGATTCTGCCGAAGGGGGAAATACTTCCCGCTACAATGCGGCATTGTCCTGGACCCAGCCTTTAAACCGGGGAATCCTGGACGCTGAAGTCAGCTATGGCCATTACACCTTCGACCTGGTTTCAAATTTTACCTATTATCTGGAAAACCCCGAAGTCGGTGATCGCATCCGGCAGACGGAAATCAGAAACCTGGGCAATGGCAAGCTGCGCTGGCGCAACCAGTGGATGTGGTTAGGCCGTCCGGCACCATTTGAAATTGCCGTCGGAGGACGCACTGATTTTGTGGATGACCTGGCCCTTGGATTTATTGCCAGTTCAGAGTTGGCCGCATCACCCACCATGTCGGGAATTGGCAGGGAATACAATGGCTGGTCTTATGTTTCGCAATCGTTCAATCCGTTTGAAAATCTGCGGGTGGAATTTGGAACGCGCGCTGACTTTCTGGAATTCTGGTACCGCAACGACAATATGGGAGGTGAGATCCGGTCAAAAAGCCGGCTTATCATATCACCGAAGTTGAAAGCGGATTTTACCATCAACGAATCTGCAGCCGTTTTTCTGAAAGCCGGCAAAGGATTTCACAGCAATGATCTTCGGGTGCTCATTCAGGATGAAGGCGTGGATCCGGTGGCGCCGGCCTATGGGATAGACCTCGGTGGCCGTTTCAAACCGGCCGACGGGCTCCTTTTCCAGATTACCGGCTGGTGGCTTTACTCCTCCAATGAGTTGGTTTATGTTGGTGATGGTGGTTTGGTGGAAGCCGGAGACCCGAGTACCCGCACGGGAATAGATCTTTCGGTAAGAGCTAATTTGGTGAAAAATCTAACTGCAGATATTGATGGCAATATCAGCCGCGCCCGCACCGTCGGTGCTTCAGACGGCGAAAACCTCGTTCCGCTTTCTGCCTGGTTCACCACCGGCGGAGGGTTGAACTACAAACACCCCAAAGGTTTTGGTGCGTCCTTGCGATACCGCGCAATCGCAGACCGTCCTGCTGATGAAACCGGCGCTTTTACGGCGGAAGGGTTTTTCCTCCTGGACGGATCGGTGCGTTATGATACCAACCGTTGGTCCGTGTGGTGCCGGGGTGAAAACCTGCTGAACCGCGAATGGCGCGAGGCCCAATTCCTGACCACTTCCCGGTTGGCAACGGAGCTGGCTCCGGTAGATGAAGTGCACTTTACGCCGGGCTTTCCGATCAGCGTGCTTGCCGGGGTAAGCGTCAAGCTATAGTCTGTTGATTTTTATCGTGTGGGATGATGATTTTGGCAAGCCGGGTATCGCAAAAGATACCGCATTTTTGCGCCGTGGAACCAAAATACATCACCCCCGAAGAAGCCGTTGCCGGTATTCGCTCCGGCGATACCGTATTTATCCATACCGCCGTGGCCGCTCCCCAGCGCTTGGTTCGCGCGATGTCCAACCGCAAAAATGAATTGCGCAATGTTCGCGTGGTTCATCTTCACACCGAAGGGGAGGCCGGATACGCGCAGCCGGATGCCGCAGAAGCCTTTGAAGTGGTTTCCCTGTTTATCGGGGCGAATGTGCGCAAGGCGATTGGCGATGGCCGCGGCAGCTATATTCCCGTTTTTCTGAGCGAGGCGCCGGATTTATTCCGTTCGGAAGTGATCCGGGTCAATACCGCGCTGATCAGCATTTCCCCACCAGACCGGCACGGGTATTGCTCGCTCGGGGTGTCGGTTGACACCACCAAAGCCGCCATTGAAAAAGCAGGCCGGGTGGTTGCTCAGGTCAACCGGTTTATGCCCCGCGCACACGGTGACGGCATCATCCATATTTCCAACATCCACGCCTTTGTTGAAGGCGATGATCCGCTGCCGGAAATTCCTCCCGGAGAAATTACACCGGCACAACAGGCTATCGGTGAACATGTTGCCACGCTGGTCGAAAACGGGGCTACCCTGCAATTGGGCATCGGCGCCATTCCCAACGCCGTACTGAACTGTCTGGGAGGCCATAAAGACCTTGGTATTCACTCCGAAATGTTTTCCGATGGCGTTCTTCCTTTGGTGGCCAGCGGGGTCATCAACAACCGTCGCAAGGAGATTTTCCCCGGCCATATTGTGGCCACGTTTGCTATGGGTACCCGCAAACTCTACGATTTCATTGACGATAACCCCGGAGTGGTCATGCTTGATGCGAGTTTTGTAAACCGGACGCACATCATCCAGAAAAACCCGAAGGTTACCGCCATCAATTCCGCAATAGAAATTGACCTTACCGGACAGGTTTGCGCCGATTCCATCGGCACCAGACTTTATTCCGGTGTTGGCGGACAAATGGACTTTATCCGGGGCGCCGCCCTGTCAAAGGGCGGTAGACCCATCATCGCTTTACCGGCTACAACCGGCAACGGAGAAAGCCGGATTGTGCCAACGCTGCGCACCGGCGCCGGCGTGGTAACTACGCGCGCTCACGTGCATTTTGTGGCTACGGAAAATGGCTGGACCAACTTGTACGGAATGAGTTTGCGCGATCGGGCAAAATCCCTGATCGGACTCGCTCATCCCGACCACCGCGAAAAACTTGAAAAAGCAGCCCATGAACTGCGGCTGATCTAGTCCACCACAAAGACCCCGTCACGCAGCACGGGAACCACCTGGCTGTTGTCCAGCTCCAGGCAGTGCAACACATCTTCGCGCATACCTTTGTCAACAAGCCGTTTGTAATGGCTGGTGCGACGGGCCCAGTTTCGCAAGTCCGACTTGGCGGATTCCCACACGGTCAAAGCACTCCATGTGGAATCATCACCACAGGCGAAATGAGCCACGAGTGCTTCGGCAAGGGCGCCGGCCAAGAGGGTGTCTTCCAGATTGGGCCGGTCTTTCCAACCGGCGCAAAACAGCACGGCATCCCGGTTTACGGCCAGCAGATATCGGGCAACAGCGGACCTGTTGCGCAATGCACCGGCAACAATTTCCTCGGCGGACTGGCTCAGGGCAACACAGCGGGTGCCGTTGGTGGTGGTCAGGGCCAGGCGTTTGCCTCGCAGATTCAGGTCTTCGCGGTATTGCAGCGGCGAGTTGCCGTAGAAAAAACCGTCGGCCACATTGCCGTCACGCTCTGCGGCAGGCAGGTAATCCTGCTCCGCAAGAGCATAAGCCTCCTGTAATTTCAACACCGGTTTAACTTCAGCGATGCCCGCTTCCAGCGCCGTAACAATAGTGGTGGTTGCGCGAAACACATCAATGACCACGACGGTTTTGCCCTGTAGATCGTGCTGACCGATCAGGGCAGGGCTCAGGCATGTTTCAAGTATCGGGCGCATAGACTTTTTTGTTCAGGGCTAAGCAATCAGCCCTTGTAAAAAGGCACTTTCACAATGCGGGCTGCCAGCGGTTTGTTGCGGACTAAAACATAAATTGTGTTGCCTTCGGCGGCATGGGCAATTTCCACATAGCCCATGCCAATCGCTTTGCCAACAGTCGGACCCATGGTACCAGACGTAACTTTTCCGATGATTCTTCCGCTTGCATCAGCAATCTCATAGTCGTGGCGGGGCACTCCCCGGTCCAGCAATTCAAAGCCGACCAACCGGCGCTGCAAGCCTTTTTCCTTCACAGCAAGTACAGCCTGGCGGCCTACGAAATCCTTGCCCGGGGCCTGCAGTTTGGTGATCCAGCCCAAGCCAGCTTCCAACGGGGATGTGGTATCATCAATGTCATTTCCGTAGAGGCAAAAACCCATTTCCAGACGAAGCGTATCGCGAGCGGCAAGACCGCAGGGTTTGATGCCAAAGGGTGCGCCGCTTTCCATGAGCGCATTCCAGATGGGTTCGGCATCCTTGCTGTCGAAATAGATCTCGAAGCCGCCCGATCCGGTATAGCCCGTTGCGGAAACCAGGACCTTTTCAATGCCGGCAACCGTTCCTTTAGAAAAGGTGTAATAGGCCATGTCCCTGAGGTTCATGGAGGTCAGCGGTTGCAGCACATCCAACGCCCGGGGACCTTGCAAAGCCAACAGGCTTGTTTTATCGGAAACTTCGTAACCTTCGACCTTATCGGTATTGAAAGACTGGATCCAATTCCAATCTTTTTGAATGTTTGAAGCGTTGACCACCAGCATGTAATTGCCGTCTTCGAGGTAGTAAACCAATAAATCATCCACGATGCCGCCCTCTTGGTTGGGCAGGCAGGAATACTGGGCCTGCCCACGCTGCAGTTTGTTGACATCGTTGCTGGTCACCCGCTGGATCAACCCGGCGGCGCCTTGTCCCTTGAAGATGAATTCGCCCATATGCGACACATCAAACAGCCCGACCGATTCCCGGACCGCCTGATGTTCGTCGTTGATGCCGGAATAGACTATCGGCATTTCATAACCCGCGAATTCGGCCATTTTGGCTCCGAGCCGGCGGTGCAATTCGGTAAGGGGCGTTTGTTTCATGGGTTTGCGGGCAGTAGAAGATCGAAGGGGGGCTGGTGCCGGGAGGCTGGTGATCCGGTTGCGACAATGGTTCCGGCGAAGGGCCAACGTGGTCTTCAAAGCCCTGCAGGTGCTTTATCAGCCGGGCCGCAAAGTTAGCGCTTTGCGGTCAGCCGGAGGAAATTCGGGGGCAGTGAAGCTCTACCGCCGGTTTGCGCGGTCAGGGCTAATTTTACGCTCCAGTGAAACTTAACCAACCCCATACCCTGGCCGAACTGGCCGCCCTTCTTGATCCAAACCTCCATCCCCGCATTGCTGGTCCTTCCGACCGGCTGATCAGCGGAATCAACGTCATTCACAAAGTTGAACCCGGTGACCTGACCTTTGCCGATCATCCCAAATACGGTGGAAAGGCCATTTCGTCTTCAGCATCGGCGGTCATCCTGGATCACGAACCCACTGATTTACAAGGCAAAGCCGTTCTGATTGTAAGCGATGCGTTTACCGCTTTCCGGGATTTGTTGCGGGGTTTTTCGCCCTACATGCCGTTGACGGAGCGGGTTCACCCATCTGCTGTGATCGGTTCCGGAACAGTGCTGGAGCCCGGGGTAACCATTGGCCCGGACGTGATCATCGGCAAGGACTGCCTGATTCACGCCAACGCGGTCATCTACAACGGGGTCATTCTTGGCGACCGGGTTGAAATTCAGGCCGGCGCCATCATCGGAGGTCACGCCTACTTTTTCAAAACCCGCAAGGATAACCCCGCCGGTCTTCGCTATGAAAAAATGCCGTCAACCGGTCGTGTCATTTTGGGTGATGACGTGGAAATTGGCGCCAACAGCACTGTTGACAAAGGCGGAACCGGCGATACCGTGATCGGTCGCGGAACCAAAATCGACAATCTGGTCCATGTTGGACACGGCGCGGTGATTGGTGAAGATTGCCTGCTGGCCGCACAGGTCGGCATCGGGGGAAAGGCCATCATCGGCAACCGCTGCATTTTCTGGGGCCAGGTGGGTGTTTCCAAAGACCTGACCGTGGGCGATGATACCGTGGTTTACGCCCAGAGCGGTGTAAAAGACTCGCTGCCCGGTGGCAAGGTGTGGTTTGGCTCACCGGTTCGTGAAGCCCGCGACAAGATGCGCGAGTTGGCCGTAACCAAAGACCTGTACGAGATTTGGAAAAGCTGGGATCGCGGAGCAAAGGGCCGCCGGGATTAGGCCGATCAAACCAGGGAAATACATCCTGCTCAACCGGCAAAGGCACTTTCAGTTTCCCGCCAAACGACCACCTGCGCCACATCAAGAAACCCATCCTGCTCAACCGGCAAAGGCATTTCCGCCTACCGCATCATTCTAAATTTCTCCGTGCTTTCGCGGCGTGAAAAAACATCGCGGAAGGGAATCCCTTCAACCTGGCTGTCTAACCATGCGACCGCATCAAAACTGCTGAGGTGGTTTTTTTCAAAGGGGTTGGCGCGAAGGGTTTGCAGCGCTTCGCGAAGTTCCCGGAAGCTCAACTTCACGGCGTTCTGGTCGGGGTTACGCATCGCCTTTTCCAGCGCCTCCAGCAACGCTCTTTCGGCGCTCAGGCCGGGCTTGCAATGATCAAGAAAAAACAGGGAAGCCGGCAATTCCCGGCTGAAAGAAATTCCGTCGCCACTTTCATAGGCCATGATATGTTTTAGCACGATGGCGTTGACGCGGACCTCATCGCGAAACTCCGGCACATCCAGGATGCGGTCTGCCCAAAACATGGCCTCATCACGAGCCTCAGTGATGTAGTGGAAATAGGCAAACAGGTAGTAAAACTGCGCTTCAAAATAAGGGTCCGGCCGCAGATCGCCGTTGCGCAATTGGTCAGACAACTGAGAACAGCGGTGCACCCCTTCGGCATACAAACCCCGGTATAAAAGGTGCTTG
>JANNSM010000103.1:0-4254 GCA_031402635.1 Bacteroidota bacterium
GCAAATCTCCCAACTGGGGAAGACCCAGATCTACCAAAGCCAGAAAGTATTCCACCTCAACCCGGAGCCGGTTTCGGATCAGGGCAAACTCGGAAAAATACGGGCTGAGATCCCGGGTTTTGGCGGCATACCGGCCGTCAATCGGGCCAATGGCCGTCAGTTCGGTTAGGGACATGGATTGCGAATGAGGTCTGGTGCGTTCAACCGCCACAAAGTTAACCTGTCTTACCTTTGCCGCGTGAAATTCCAATCTACCCGTTTTGCCTCTCTTTGCCTGGGTGTTTTTCTGGGTTCGGGTAGCGTTGCTGCCCAAACGCTCACGATATCGACTTCATCGCTGGATTTTGGCGATGTTTTTACCGACGCTCCGGCTACGCTAAATCTAACCGTGACCAATACCGGGTCTGATCCGGTAATCGTGCTGGATGTGAATGTTTATCACTCCGCTTTTTTCCTGGATGACACCACCTGGACCATTCCGGCCTTCGGATCCGTGAGCATTCCCGTGCAGTTTTCGCCCCGGCACAACACTCCCCACGACACTAAACTGGTATTGGTTTCCGGCAATTATCAGGGTAACCTGGCCGTGGACCTTACGGGTCGGGGCAAATACCCGGATAGCTATTACAATTCTACCCAGGATTTAAGCCAGGAAGCCCTCAAAACAGCCCTGACCAACCTCATTGACGGCCATACCAGCCTCGGTTATACACCAGCCCGTGACGAGATGTATATGGTCATTGACAACCAGTTGGTGAACGGAGCCGGCGCAACCGAAAACACATTAGAAACCTGCTACATTGGCCGGATCGTGGCAGGTTATATTGATCGGACGGATGCACAAAACAGTTTTAATGTCAACACGGAGCACACCTGGCCCCAGAGCGAATTTGGCTCGTCGGAACCCATGCAGTCCGATCTATTCCACTTGTTCATCGCTGATGCAACGGTAAACAGCATTCGGGGAAATCTGCCTTTTGGCAATGTGATTACCCCGGATTGGACCAATTCGGGAGCCAGTCGGGGAGGGGGAATGTTTGAACCCCGCGATGCCCACAAAGGTCGGACCTGCCGCGGCGTGCTTTACTTCTATTTGCGCTATGGCAATTTGGGCGGATTCCTGACGGCAACACAGGAAACAGCGCTTCGCGGGTGGCACACGGCTTTTCCCCCGGAAGAAATTGAGCAGCGCAGGAACGAAGACATTTTCGAGGTGCAGAATAACCGCAACCCGCTTATTGATCACCCGGAGTTTGATGAGCGAATCAGCAGTTATCTCGGAACAGCCACCGAGCCCGAGCGCAATACGGTAGTCATTACCTCAGGAGAGATTGATTTCGGTATTGGTTCCGGCTCTGGAGCGCGCAATTTTGATCTGGTGTTGGTGGCCGATGGCAACCGCGACATTGAGGTGAAGGACCTTTTGGTGTCCGATCCCGCGCTAACGATTTCCTCGGCGGCGAGTGCTATTCCCGCAGGACAATCCGGGATCATCACGCTTTCTTTTGATCCCCCGGGGGAAATGATTTTGCAAGACACCCTTTACTTTTCTACCACCAGCAGCAATATTCCTACAGCAGCTATCGCCATCAGCGGAGGGGCAGTATTTATCGGTCTGAACAATGATCTGTCCCCGCAGGGATGGAATGCCTGGTTTAACGGCAGCGGGGATTTACAGGTCTCCTGGACACAACCGACCTTTGGCACCGTTCAGCTGTTTAACCTGTCCGGACAACTTCTGGCCTCTGCAGACGTAGAGAGGGAACAGCGCATTATGGTCCGTCTGCCGGAAGTACCATCGGGTCATTATCTGGTCGAATGGGCCGGTCCTCAGGGGATCTTCAGGACACCGGTTTTCAGGCCCTGAAAATCTGCTGAACGGTTGATCCGGCGGAGCGCAAAGCGTCGGGATGTCCGTTTCCACCCAAAAGAAATACCTTTGAACCCCTTTTTAACCCGGCTGTTTACCCTGTATAGCAATCAAACTGCCTGACCTAACCTGAACCGGAATGCCCAAAAACCTCCTTATTGTTGAATCTCCGGCAAAGGCCAAAACCATTGAGAAGTACCTGGGTAAGGATTTCAAGGTGATGTCCTCTTTTGGACATGTTCGCGACCTGGCCAAGAAAAACGATGCGATTGACATCGAGGATGATTACAAGCCCAACTACATCATTCCCGAGGAAAAGAAGAAAGTAGTTGCGGAGTTGAAGAAGGTTGCGAAAGATTCCGATACCGTTTGGCTCGCCACAGACGAAGACCGCGAAGGCGAAGCCATTTCCTGGCATCTGTGTGAAGTGCTGAAACTGGATCCGCTGGTCACCAAACGGATTGTTTTTCACGAGATCACCAAAGACGCGATTCTCAAAGCCGTGGCATCACCGCGGACGCTAAATCTCAATCTGGTCAATGCCCAGCAGGCCCGTCGTATTCTGGACCGCCTTGTTGGATTTGAACTCAGTCCGCTGCTGTGGCGCAAAGTAAGCAAGGGATCTGCGCTTTCAGCCGGTCGCGTGCAATCGGTTGCCGTGCGATTAATTGTGGAGCGCGAAGCGGAAATTGAAGCCCACCAGGCGCAGAGCCAGTTTCGCATCCAGGCTTTTTTTCAGGTGCCCAATGCCGACGGGAAAATGCGGGAATTGAAAGCAGAAGCGGCCAAACGCTTTGATCAGCAGGAAGAAGCCCTCCGCTTTTTGAAAGACTGCATCGGTGCGGGCTTTTCCATCGCCGATGTTCAGGTCAAGCCGGGCAAGCGCGGACCGGCTGCTCCTTTTACCACCTCTACGCTGCAACAGGAAGCCAGCCGCAAGCTGGGTTTCTCGGTGGCCCGCACGATGGTGGTGGCACAAAAACTTTACGAGAACGGCCACATAACCTATATGCGTACCGACTCGCTGAATCTCTCCGATACAGCGATCAACCTTGCCGCTGCAGCGATAACCGAGCGTTACGGAAAACGGTATTCTAAACCCGCCAAATACAAAACCAAAAGCAGTGGCGCTCAAGAAGCCCACGAAGCTATTCGACCTACGGAAATCACGCTGGACCAGATCGGTCTTGGCGGTGATGAGGAGCGGCTTTACCGGCTGATCTGGCAGCGCACGATTGCTTCGCAGATGGCGGAAGCAGAGTTTGAACGCACAACGGCGCGAATCAATATTTCCACCCGTCCCGAAGAGCTCACTGCCAAAGGCGAAGTGGTGATTTTTGACGGTTTTCTCAAAGTTTATAACGAGAGTTCGGACGACGAATCCTCCGAAGAGCTGGAAGGGCTGCTTCCTCCGCTCAAACTCGGACAGGAACTAAAGCTGGATAAAATGGCGGCCACCGAGCGGTTCAGCAAGCCGGCGCCGCGCTACACAGAAGCCGCGCTGGTTCGCAAATTGGAAGAACTCGGGATCGGACGCCCTTCGACCTATGCACCCACGATCAGCACGATTCAGAAACGGGAATACGTGGTTAAAGGCGACCGCGAAGGGGAAGCCCGACCCTACCAGGTGATCGAGTTGAGCGGTTCCGGAAAAATTGCACAACGCACCGAGAGCGAAATGACGGGCAAGGAGAAAGCCAAACTTTTTCCCACGGACATCGCTGTGCTGGTGAACAGTTTTTTAACGGAGCATTTTGAACAGGTGCTCGATTACCACTTTACGGCGCGGATTGAAAAGCAGTTCGATGAAATCGCGGAAGGCGAAACGGACTGGACCAAAATGATTGACGGCTTTTACAAGCCTTTCCACAAGCATATTCTGGAGACCATGGAAACGGCAGAGCGCGTCACCGGACAGCGCCTGCTCGGTCCCGATCCCAAAACCGGCAAGCCGGTTTATGCCCGGATGGGTCGCTATGGACCGATGGTTCAGGTGGGGGAAACCGAAGACGAAGAAAAACCGCGTTTTGCGAAAATTGTCGGTGAACTAAGTCTGCAAACCATTACGCTCGAGCAGGCCATGGAATTGCTAGCCCTGCCGCGCAACCTTGGCAAGTACCGCGACGATGACCTGGTGATTGGCTCCGGTCGCTTCGGACCTTATGTGCGCAATGCTGGCAAGTTCTACTCCATTCCCAAAGACGAAGATCCCCGCACCGTAATCGAAGACCGGGCGATCGAGATCATCGAAGCCAAAGAGGAATCCGATCGGCTTAAGTTTATCAAGTCATTCGATGCCGAAGATATTCAGGTGCTGAACGGCCGCTGGGGACCTTACATCAAGCAGGGAAAAAGCAATTTCAAAATTCCCAAAGATGTAGATC
>JANNSM010000104.1:0-8440 GCA_031402635.1 Bacteroidota bacterium
ATGCCGGTCGCGGCGGGGCCGGATCGGATTAGTCCTGCTGATCAGGTGCCCTTTGGCCCGGTAAGCCCAAATGAGTTTGAGGACCTGAAATTCTTTGGGGGAAAGGCCTTCAACGGTAGCTTTTGCCGCAGGACTATCGGCAGCCGGGACGTCAAAATTGGCCAGCGCAAATTCGAACCCTTCAAAAAACTTCTTCCATTCCTGGTTGACAGATACCGGGTCTTTTTTGAAATCGCGGTATAGGGACTCAATATAGGCCGGGTCGGCGTTGGCGATGTAGGAAAATGGGTCCATGAAGTGCCTTGCTGTGAGGGTAGGGTTGAGGGTCAAAGTTAGCTATGCATGGGCATTTGAGCCGGGTTCACGGACACTGTAAGGGATAGTTTTGACCATTTCGTACCGGATTTTACCACCTTTTTTGTACCGGAATGGTAAAATGCCCTATCTTTGCCGTCCAATTCGGAAACTAACTACCGTTTACGATTAACGTACCTGCAGGTTATGGCACACCACGCATCCGCTAAAAAACGCATTCGCCAGACGGCTGTCCGTCGGCTCCGCAACCGCTACTTCGGCAAAACGACCAGGAACGCCCTGCGGATTGTCCGCGGTGCCGGTACAAAGAAAGAAGCGTCAGAGCGCGCTACTTCCGTTATCTCTATGATTGATAAACTGGCCAAGCGCGGGGTGATTCACCGCAACAAGGCCAGCAACCTGAAATCGGGGATTGCCCGCCACATCAACTCCATGAAAGCGTAATCGCTTTTTTGACTCGTCAACGTCATAAATACCGCCTTCGGGCGGTTTTTTGTTGCTATTGAATATGCCCGGTTTCCAGGAAACCTTACCATGCAACCGTTGCGCTGGACGGCGTGATTGCAGAACTATTAACATCCGGCGTGCTTTGTGAAGCGTTTGACCTCTTTCTGGCAGGACAACCGGATTTTAGGGCCATGGAATCAGGATTGCCCATCCGCAGTTGGGCTGAAGAAGACCGGCCGCGGGAAAAACTGTTGTTGAAAGGTCGTCATGATTTGAGCAATGCCGAGTTACTGGCCATCCTGATCGGGTCGGGCAACAGGGAGCGAAATGCGCTGGATCTGGCAAAAGCCATTCTGGCAGATCTGGATCACGATCTGGGCCGTCTGGCCAGGCTGGGGCCGGCAGATTTGGCCCGCCATGCGGGAATCGGGCAAGTCAAAGCAGTAAAAATTGTGGCTGCTATGGAGCTTGCTCGTCGCAGACATTCTTCCCGGCAGGAAGTCCGCCCCCAGGTGCGCTGCAGCCAGGACCTGGATTCTCAGATTCGAGATGTATTGACCGACCGCGACCGGGAGGAATTCTGGGTCTTGTACATGAACCGGGCAAACCGCATCCTTCACCGCGAACGCATCAGCGTAGGCGGCGTCAGCGGAACAGTTGTTGACGTCAAACTGATTTTTAAAGTGGCGCTGGAACAACTCGCTTCGGCCCTGGCACTGTGCCACAATCACCCTTCCGGCAACCTGAAGCCCAGTGAGGCGGACATCAGCCTGACCCGCAAAGTCTCCCGGGCCGGAAAAGTCATGGACGTGGCGGTATTGGATCACCTGATCATCACGGATGCCGGTTACTTCAGCTTCGCCGATCAGGGATTGATGGAGACCTGAGTTCCTAGCGGATGACGTGGAACTGTTCTACGGAATGGCCTTTTTCGCCAGCAAGGCGCACAAAGTAAGCGCCAGGAGAAAGTGTGCGAACATCAACCGGAATGGTGTTTCGACCCGCGGGGTACTCCTGCTCGCCAAGCAGGCGAATGACACGACCGGTGGCATCGCAAAGTTCAATGCGCAAAGCAAGGGACTGGTCCAGATCCATGTAGAGTTGGGTGAAGTCCTTGGCGGGGTTGGGATAAAGGCCAATCCTGGATGTGATCTCAGCGCTTCCCAGTCCGGTGATTTCCGGTCTGATTGTGGCTGCTTGCAGGATGGCTTTCGATTCGTTATCCTGGATAAAAACAGCAAGGAGGACTTCCTCCGGGTTGATCAATGCCGTATTGACGTTCCAGGATTCGTTGAGGGTCTGGGTGGCACCTTCGCCAAGCGCGGTTACCGGAGTTCCTTCGGCTGACGGCAACATCTGCCGCACCACGTTCAGGAATTCAAATTCTGCATTGGAATTTGGGTCGGGGTTGGGACCGGGAATAAATTCTTCTAACACGGCAATGTGAGCGGTAACATCAGAACCCCAGTACGGTGCAAGCGAAGTCAGCGTTGCCGCTATCGTCAGGTCTCCATGGCTGTCTAATGTTGCACTGCCAACTACTTCAAACAGCGCCGGGAAATCGGCGCGTTGGTCAATCACGCTGTTATTCACACTCGCAAGAGTTTGCTGCCCCAGGCCATCCATCCAGACTGAGGGTGCCAGGTCCGTGTTGTAATAAGCAACGCGCACCTGGGCGCCTTCGCTGAAACCATTATAGTACGGATCAGATGGGTAAGGCCACCAAACGTGGTAAGAAACATGGGCCGATTTGGCTTCATTGGCCGCCACTGCGGAGTAAAACGGCGGATTTAATGTCGCGGCGGGAGGGCTGTTTGTACTGGTGAAATGCTCAAAAAGCACGAAACGTTTTGTGGTTTGTTCCGCGTTGACAACATGTATTCCTTTAGTAAGCCGGTCATTTTCCGGAACCTCATCGGCGTTGCCATTGAGGTTTGAAGCCCATACTTCCACCATTTGCTTGTTGGGTGAGGCCTCAGCATTCCAGGCGATGGCATGGGAAAACGTATAGCTCTCCAAAGGATCAATGCCCAGCCCGGTCAGGTCTTGGGTAAATAAAACCCCTCCATCAACGGTATAGTTCAGGGTGAGGCTGTCAATCGTTACTCCACCGTTGTTGAACAATGTGCCCTGAATAGTGCGGCTCCCGGCCAACTCATAGGGATTTGGGAAAACCAGATCTATTGCCGATAAATCATAAGATGCCGCTTCAACAATAACCACATTGTCTATTCCCAGGCCATAAAGCCAACCTCCTCCGTCATTGTAGTAAAAGCAAATTTTAAGCGATGGTTCACCGGCATATGCGCTCAGATCTATGGATTCCGAGAACCAGGCAGGAGAACCGGACAGCGTTTTTATGGTGGTCCAGGTACTTCCACCATCAATAGAAGCCTGGATGGCAGCACTTTCCGAATAGACGAATGTGGCACCCAGATAGTAAAAGTCCGCCTGGAGGCGCGGGGCCACCAGACCGGTCATATCCAGTGTTGGCAAAATCAATCGGTCAGCACCTTTGTTGCTGCAACTGTCGGCCGTACCATCCCAGCAGCCTTCAAGGTCATCGTTAGTGGCTACAAAAAAGGAATGTACGGGAATGGGGAAATACTCGCTGCTGAGCAGGATAGAAGATCCCTGGCTGAATCCGCCGCTTGTTGTATCGGCAGTTGTCTGGGTCCAGCTAAACGGAATACCGGTTTCGAAATTAACGTTCAACATAACCGTTTGAGCCCGAAGCGATCCGGAGACTAAAAGGGCTGTTGCGAGCAATCCCTGAACTGTGAAACGCATTGTACTCAAACTGTGAAGGATATCGGATTAAAAAGTTAATGGAAACAATGGATAAAGATAGACCTCGTTTCTTTCCGGTAAAAACTGTTTCTGGTCTGATACTAAATGCTGGGGTGAAACCGACAATTTTGCGCCCAGCAGTATGAACCGCCGCAGCGCATATGGAGAATTGCATCTTGCCGTGATGTTATTCGGCTTTACGGCCGTTTTAGGACGCCTTATCAGCCTGGAAGAATCAGTTTTGGTCTGGTACCGAATGGGCTTGACCACGGTCAGCCTCCTTTTCTTTCCCGGACTTGTTCGCAAGTTCCTGGAGATTCCTGCCCCCGAAAAATTGAAACTGGCCGGCATCGGGGTTTTAGTTGCGCTCCACTGGGTGTCCTTTTTTGGGTCCATCAAAGCTTCTACCGTCTCGGTTGCCCTGAGTTGTATGGGCACCATGACGTTGTTCACCGCCCTGCTGGAACCGCTTGTTCTGCGAAAACCGTTCCGGGCTGAAGAGCTTCTGCTGGGCGTATTCATAATCCCGGGCATTTACCTCATTCACCGGTTTACCGGGCAGTACGGCCTCGGCATTGCACTGGGTGTGCTTTCTGCTGCCCTGGCATCTTTGTTTTCGACCTTGAACAAACGGGCAATTTCCAGGCATGAGGCCCTTCCAATCACCCTGACAGAACTCGGATCCGGATGGCTGTTTCTGAGCGCCCTGCTGCCGTTCTGGATCAACAGCCATCCCGGTATCGTCTTGCTCCCCGAGCCCCTGGACTGGCTTTGGCTGGGGCTCCTGGCACTGGCTTGCACCACCCTGGCGTATGTGCTTGCTCTTCGGGCTTTGGGTGTCCTTTCGGCTTTCATCTCCAGCCTGACCATCAACCTTGAACCTGTTTATGGCATCTTGCTGGCCATGGTTGTTTTTCAGGAACACCGGGAACTATCACCGGGCTTTTACCTGGGAACGGCCATGATCCTCATGGCGGTTTTCTTCCATCCCTGGCTCGCCGGTTTTTTTGAGAAGAGGCGCCGCCTTTCATCGGTTGGCCACTGAACTTGGTGATGACTTCGCCGCTGTTCGAAAATTTTCTCCGCGAATGGCCCCGGTCAGAAAGCGGGGTTTGCATAAACAGCGCAAATCGGCTATACTTGGATAGCCTTCGCCGGACGGTTTTGTAAACCCCGGTTGCTATTTCACCTTTCATGAACTTCCCGGCCACCTCGTTTTTTCAGCACCTTGACCAACCGGCATTGGTGATGAATCTTCAGGCTGAGATGATACTGGCCAACGCCGCGTTTGAGCAACACTTTGGCCCCTGGAATGCCGGAGAACCCTTTAAGCACGGGCTGGATGAAACCGGGCAAAAATCTCTGTTGGAATTGCTGCGCAGCCTGGCCGATTCCCCGGCATCGTTTATTCATCTTTTTCGCCCGGAAGGGATGACTGCCCGGCGCTGGTCCTGGCAGTTGTGGTCCCATGAAGGGATGGTTTATGGGCGTGCCCGGCCCGCCGGCCAGTTGCCGGAAGGCGGCCTGCTTTTCAACGCCTTGTTTTCCAGTTCAGCCATCGGCATTGCTTTGCTGGACGAACACGGAAGAATCGCGGATGCCAATGATGCGTTTGTGGAGTTGTTGGGCTACCCACGCGAAGAACTTCTTCACCGAAAAGGCATTGACCTGGTCCATCGCCCCGACCGGAAGGAAGTCCGGACCAAAGAAACCCAGCTTGCAGAAGGAAAACTGTCTCGCTACCGATTAACCCTTCGACTTAAAAAACGAAATAACCGGATGGTCTGGGTGGTGCTAACCGTAAGCCCCATACACCGGCAAACAGGAGAACGCCTGTTTCTTGCCACGGCAGAAAATATTGACCAGCGCGTCAAAGCGGAGCGGAAACTGGTTCAGCGCGCTGAAGACCTTGCACGGTCCAATAAAGAACTGGAACAGTTTGCCTACATGGCTTCGCACGATTTGCAGCAGCCGCTGCGCACCGTTTCCAATTTTGTGCAACTGCTCCAGCGCAAGTATGCCGGCCAACTGGACGATGAAGCCCGGGAATTTATTCATCATGCTGCGGAAGGCGCCAACCGGATGCAGCGAATGATCCGCGACCTGCTGGATTATTCAAGAGTACAGAGGATTGATGAGGAGCTCGAATTCCTGGATGTCAACGATGTGCTTGAGGAAGTCAATACCAACCTGCAGGATGTTTCTGAAGCCAATACGGCCAACATCCTGTCGGAATTCCTGCCGCCAATACGGGCCAGCAGAAGGCAGATGGTGCAATTGTTCCAGAACCTCATCGAAAATGCCATCAAGTTCAGCGCGGAGCAAAGGCGGCCGGAGGTCATTATTTCGGCTGCTGACCAGGATAACCGCATTCGCTTTGCCGTCCAGGACAATGGCATCGGCATCGAAGCAGAAAATCTGGAACGGGTCTTTTCGCTTTTCAAACGCCTCCACGAACGCCCTGATGTTGAAGGCACGGGAATTGGTCTGGCTGTTTGCCAAAAAATTGTGGAGAATCACGGCGGTCGGATCTGGGTGGAATCTGTGCCCGGCAAGGGTAGCACATTTTATTTTACGGTTCGAAAAAGCGGATAATCGCTCAGAAATTATTCGGGCAATCCAGCTTTCGATCTTTTCGTTTTCCGATGTACACCACACTGAGTTCAAAGGCACCATAACCGTTGCTGGCCGGAGTAAGCCCCGAAGCGTTCAGGTCATAACTTAAAATAATCTGCAGATCGTTTAACCGGACGCCGGCGTCAAGGATGATGGCATCTCCATAGCGATACCAAAGCCCCCCGATAACCTGATCTCCTGCTGCGGTGTAATCCAGGCCCCAGGAGAAATTGGCACCCGCCGTAATCTGCCGCGCACCACGCTCGGCGGTGAACTGCACCCTGGGCAGGATGGCCGTCGTTCCCCGGAGTCCAAAGCGCCCGCCAGCCGCCAGCACAGGGCGGAATCCCAATTCTTGTCCGCCGTCAAGAAAGGTGATCCCGGGCTGGTTCAGGTGATGAACCGAGGCATCCAAAAACAGATAATCATGGAGGTTTGTGCGGGTAAAAATTCCAAGACCTGCCTGTAAATCCAGGTATCCATCGCTGAGTCCGGCAAAGTTTTCCCCGTTAGAAAGTGTGGGATCGAATCCACTTTCCGTCCACTGGTTGTTGAAGATCAGCCGTTCTGTTTCAACCCGTTTGTTGCCTACTGTACCCGCGAATCCCACCGAAAGCATGGCCTTTCCACCCCTCGATAATTGTTGGTGGTACGCGGCCTGAAAGCCGGCTTCGGTGGTTGTCAGCCTGCCGTCTCCGGCCTGGTCGCCGGTAGCCAGAATGCCCAGTCCAAAATGGTTGGCTCCCTTGCGCGGGTTGACCGGAAAGGTCATGTCAGCAAAAACAGAAAGCGTTTGAAAAGAGGCGGGAACCGTACGCCACTGGTCGCGGTAAGCAATGCCGATGCGGTAAAACCCGTCAAAACGACCGGTAGTGGCCGGATGATAAACCGGGGCTATTGCAAATTCCTGAGACGAGTGAATATCCTGAGTGAACGCTTGTTCATTCATCAACAACATCATCAACCCGATGACAACCTTTTTCATCGCAGAAGCGTGAGGTTCCCCTGGCGCTCTTCCAGGCGATTGTTGGCAAACTTGACCCGAAGCGTCCAGGCGTAAACATCCATTTCCTGCGGTTTTGACCTGTAGGTCCCGTCCCATCCTTCAAATAAATCGGAGCCTTCGTAAACCAGCTCGCCCCAACGGTTGAAAATGCGCAGTAAAAATTCTTCCGTCCCGAAACCCTGTACAAGAAACCGTTCGTTCATGCCATCCCCGTTCGGCGTAAAAGCAGTGGGGACATCAATGAACCCGTCAAACTCAATCTCGATCTGCCTGCAGTACTCATCTTCACAACCAAACTCATTGCGGGCGGTAAGGCATACCGTAAAAATACCGGAGCCGTTGAATGTGTGAACGGCATTGACGGCTGCGGTGGTGCCGCCGTCGCTGAAATTCCACCGGTAACTGTTGGCAAACTGGCTGAGGTTGGTAAACGTCACCGGTGTGCCAATAATCGCGGCATAGGGCTCATCATCAAAAAAGGCGATCGGATCTGCCGGCACAACAATGACATCTGAAACAGTCTCACTGGCTCCGCAATTTGTGGTGACCAGCGTCACGGTATACGTGCCGGCGGCATCGTAAACATGGCTTGGATCGAGGCCTGAACCGGTATTGCCATCGCCGAAATCCCAGGTATAGGATTCCGCATCCGGATAGTCATTGTTAAATACGGCGGTTACCGGAATGCAGTTCTGATAATCTACCGTGAAGCCCGAACTAAAACCGGTGGCGTAAGTCAATATCAGGTCGGCAGTATCCGCCTGGTTACAACTCAGGGAATCGCGGATGATCAGTTGCACCGGGTAGCTGCCCGGGCTGGTGTACACGTGGGTAAAACCGCCGGTGTCAGTAAGCACGGTGCCATCTCCGAGAATCCAGGTGTATTGGGTCGAAGGGCCGAGTACCTCACTGAGATTGTTGAACGTAGCCCAAAGCGTATCGCAATTGGTAAATTCTTCTACGTTGAAGTCGGCAAAAATGCTGTCCAGACCGGCAATAATGGTCAGGTAAGACGTATCGGCAAGATTGCAACTGTTGGTGTCCGAGGCGACGAGCTGAACCGAATACACCCCGACATCTACAAAGATGTGTGTCGGTTCAAAGGCCGTTGAAGTATCCCCATCTCCAAAATTCCAGAGATACTCTATGGCACCGGTACTCGTGTTGTCAAAGCTTACGGTAAACGGCGCGCATCCGGTCAGGGTGGGTTCGGCATCGGAAACCGCTTCCACGCCGCTGAGGTCAAATCGAAATTTCAGGGTGCCG
>JANNSM010000105.1:0-11979 GCA_031402635.1 Bacteroidota bacterium
CCTGGTATTCCCTGCTGTACAAACACCGGGATGAATCCGAGGCCGTTAGCTTCATTGATCGGCTTGTGGCATATCTGGGTCCCGCAAAGGGCAGCCTGATGCTCGATCTGGCCTGCGGACAGGGACGTCATGCCCGAAGAATGGAAGAGCTGGGATTTGACGTTACCGGCATAGACCTTTCGCCCAGAAACATTTTGGCTGCAAGAGCATGGGAAAATGAACACCTGGCGTTTTATGAGCACGACATGCGGCTTCCGTTCAGAATAAACTATTTTGATTATGTCTTTAATTTTTTTACCAGTTTCGGATATTTTGAAAACCCTCAGGACAATCGTCGCTGTCTTCGCGCTATTCAAAAGGGATTAAAACCGTCGGGGCTTCTGGTTCTTGATTATCTCAATGCGGAATACGCGGCAGAACACCTCGTTGCCGAAGAAACCCGCCAGGTTGACGGGGTCGTTTTTTTACTGCAGCGGCACTACACCGGTAGTCATTTCATCAAAGACATCCGGGTAGATGACCATGGAAAAACATTTGCTTACAAAGAAAAAGTTCAAGCGATAACACTGAGTGAATTTGATCATCACTTTAAAAATTCCGGCCTTCAAATCAATGCTTGTTTCGGCTCATACGAGTTGGATTCCTATGACCCTGTTCAATCGCCCAGACTGATTCTGATTGCCGAAAAGGTACCCTGATGGAAAATTGGATCTGGCCGGTTTGGGACAGCGAACTCTTTCTAGTGATCCACAGTCGCTGGACCGCAGACTGGCTGGATTTCCTGGTTCCTTTTTGGCGCGATAAGCGAACCTGGGTGCCGCTTTATGTGCTGCTTGGCTTTCTGATCATTCAAAAAAACCGCCTGACCGGGGTGCTCATCGCGGCGCTGGCCGGGTTTTCCGTGGGGCTCGCCGATGGAGCAAGTTCTGCCCTGATTAAACCGCTGGTGGGACGCCTGCGCCCCTGCCGCACTCCGGAACTGGCACTTGAAATCCGACACCTGGTTGAATGCGGCCCGGGACTGAGTTTCCCATCTTCACACGCCACTAATCACTTTGCTCTGGCCGTATTGCTGTACATGCTCTTTCACAAAAGGTATCCCGTTGCGTCGTGGGCCGGGCTTTTATGGGCATTGTCAATCGGTTACGCGCAAGTTTATGCGGGGTTGCATTTCCCCCTGGATGTTATCGCGGGGAGTTTGTTGGGCGCCGCGATCGGATGGTTAGTGAGCCTTATCTTTTTCTTTTTCAGACCCGGGTGGAATCACCGTGGTGGTCCTGGCCACTGATCCCGGATCCGTCAGCTTTCGCTGCCCCTGAAAAAATAGGTTGTAAACGCCCCAGCCGGCAAGGCTCAGGAAAATCGCTACATAGACCGGCAGCCTCGGCCCCGCAAGAAATAACCAGCCTCCGAAAAGCGGCGGAATCGCGTTGGAAAGAGCCGTGAGGCTCTGGTTAATACTCAACATTCGCCCCTGAATTTCCCGGTCGCTGAGGTTTGAAACCACTGCGGTCATATTGGGCATATACAGGCCCTGGAAAACTGTGGGCAGCGGAAGAATAACATACAGCCACCAGGAAGAATTGGGTTGGACCAACAGAAAAATACCGATTGCGAAACCGGGAATCACGTTGGCTACCAACCGCTCCGGGCTTATTCGAATAGCTAAAGGACGAACCAGAAGACCCTGCGTCAGCGCCGTGAGCAGGCCCACATAACCAAACATCAACCCGATATCCAGTTGTCCGAAGCGGTGAACTTCCGTTAAAAAAAAGGCGATGAATTGAATAAACAGGGAAAATCCACAGGCCTGCAGAAGCACCGCCAGAAAAACATATTTAAGCTTCGGGTGGCGAAAGGCTTCGGCGAGATTGCGAAAGCCGCTGAGCGGAGAAACGGCCGTTTTGTTGAGCGCGTGATTGGTTTCCGGATAATACTTCCAGACCAGCAAAAGATTGATCAGCGACAAGCCCACCATCCCCACAAAGGGAACATGCAGTCCAAACAGCGGACTGAGGCCTTCGTCTGCAAGCAGGCCGCCAAGCACGGGTCCCAGGATCATTCCCAATCCAAACGCGGCACCGGCCAATCCAAAATCCTTAACCTTAGCCTGGCCATGGCTGGCATCCGCCAGACTGGAGAAAATGATTGCCACATTTCCACCGGCGAATCCAGGGAACAGGCGACCCGCAAAAAGCCAGAGCAGGCTGCCGTGCTGCACCCCATAGGCGAACATCGCATATCCAACTACGGAACCACCAATACTGATAAGCAACACCGGACGACGGCCATAACGATCGGACAGCGCACCCAGCACCGGTGCTCCCACAAATTGGGCAAATGCGAAAATGGAGAGCAATGCACCGTACCATACCGCGAGTCGGTCAGCCCTCAGTCCGTCAAACAGCGCGTTCTCTTCATTAAACAAAACCGGCAAAATCGGAAAGGCCGCCCCAAAACCGACCATATCCACCAAAATGGTAAGAAATGCCAGACTCAGTCGTCGTGATCGGTTTTCAGGTTGCATCCGGCAACGGCTTTCCCTTTAGAACAGTTCAATCGGGAATCTCAGCAAGAAAAAAGGGCTGCAAGGTTTGCCTGCAGCCCTTTTCAAGGTTTGCTGATGTTCGCTTTGAAATCAGAACTTTTCGAACTTGCCGGAGTAAACGGTTTTTCCGTTGTCGGCCACGCGGAGAATGTAAATGCCGTTTGCCAGGCCGGAAATATCAACCTGATTCATACCGGGCGTAGCGTTCAACTGAAGAGCCGTGCGGCCGCTGAGGTCCATAATCGCGGCGGGGAGGTTGCGCTCCAGCGGAAGGTCAAAACGCACCATCTCGGCAGCCGGGTTGGGAATGATATCAATGGAAGTTGGCTCAGAGAATGCGTCAAACAAACCTGTAACGCAATCATTCCCGCGAAGGACCACTTCATCAACATACAGCGTAGAACCATCCAAACCGCCAACCCCGCTCGACGTAATCAAAATTTGAGCAAGAACGGGATCCGTGGTACCCGTGTAAGTAAGGGGAAGTGTGAAAGGCTGGTAACCACCGGTCGTGGCCACGGGGAATTCCAGGGCAGCACTGCAAACGGTGTCGCCGGCAGCATCTGTCAGGTAAATGACAATGTTTGCCGTATCGGTACCCGCAGGGGTGTATTTGTAGTATCCTGTGAATTCATCAGGCTTGCAGTCAATGGGTGCGCCTCCGGTTACTCCGAATTCCTGGGTAAACAGGTTGACGAAAAAGATTCCGGTGGAAATGGAGCCTGGAACTACGGTGGTAATAAGACCGGCGATTGTCACCAGTTTGGAGATCATCAATACACCGGAAGTACCCGATTGCGCATCATTCGTGCGGTAAGTTACCGTGTCGGGCACGGCAAGTGCGGTGGCCAAACGCTGGGGAGTGTCCCAACCAACCAGTGAATCGTATGGGGTACCGGCAAAGCTAGCGGTCGTCCAGTCTTCAAAATCGCCATTGACGGGATATTGAGTCTGGGCCTGGGTCACAAGACCCAACATGACCAGCACGGTCAACAGGGTAAGGGTTTTTTTCATCTGTTTAAGGTTTTCTTCCTGAAAAGGAATGGAAAGGGAATGCAAAAGGATTTGAAATGGGTTAAATGGTAAACGCTAAAGCTCAGCAAAGCTAATGCTTCGAAAATGTTTATGGGTAGAAGTTCTTCACAACGCGAATACCGTTTTCACACCCGTTTAGGTAAAACAGCAGACCCGGATGAAGACACCCAGCAATTTATCGGATTACAAACGTTCCATCCGCAATCAGTTTTTCCGGAGTGCTCATCCGGTAAAGGTGGGCACCCGGTGCAAGGCCAATCAGGGAAACTTCATTTAATCCGGGCAGCATCTGCTGCTGGCGAACCAGCTGTCCCATGGCGTTAAACAACTGAACGTTGACCGTTTCCAGGTAAGGGTTTTCCAGGAAAATGCTTTGGGTAGCCGGATTGGGGAACAAGCGAACGGCGATGCCCTGCTGATTATAGGAATCGACAAAATTGGGTGGTGGGGGCTCTACAAATACAAACGCCAGGTTGTCAATGTAAATTTTAGATCCAACGTTTGCCGGAGTAGGGTCATAGCTGCTCGCGATGATGATCAGAATACTGTCGGCCTCTTCGCTGACCGTGTAGTTGATCGGCACTTCAAAGGCGGTATAATCGGTGGTGGCTCCTGTAATAAACAACTCCCCGTCAGCCACAACCGTACCGTCGTTTTTCCACAATTTCACAAAGACATAAGCGCTGTCACCACCTGCTGCAGGCGTGAAATCATAGAACCCGGTGAATTTGTCCAATAACCCGTCAAACAGCTCACCCCCGCTGATGAAATCATCGTGACTGATGATTACCTCATCCTGAAGCTGAGCACTTGACGGTAAAAAGCAATCGCCGTTGGTCAGTACACCGGGAATGTACTTGCGAAACAAATCCAAGCCAAAAACATCGCCGATCTTGGTTTCGAGAACGGCGGCGAATAGCAGGTCCTGAACGTTCAGGAAAGTCTTGTTCATTGTCCAGTCGGTAAGGTTGTTCGGGATCCCCCAGTTATTATGGGAATCCCACCAGCCTTCCGGTTGTGGATATCCAAGCGTGTCAATCCAATCTTCAAGACTCGGATTTGGCAGCTCTGTTTCAATTACCTGCGCCTTCAACATGGATGGGGCAAGGAGCAGAACCAATAAAATGAGTGGTACAATCTTCTTCATGAATCAGATTTTGTAGTCGGTTTGCACGGTTTCGGGCAGAATAAACCTTTTTGATCGGGTATCAAAAAGCGAAGTTAATAAAGCGAATTCAATACACGACAACCCCGGCTAAAACTACCATATCGGGATTTGACTGCGAAAGCGCTGTCAGATGCGCGAACTTTGCCATGCCCGAACCGGGTATTGTGGAAAAAAAAACAACAGAGGCAAGTGCTCTGGTCTCCTGTTTGGGTCCCAATTTGCTTTTTTCCGGTCAATTTTTGAACAAATGTTCAACATACGCGTGTACGGGTTATGTCTTCATAATGGCGGGATTTTAGTCTGTCGCGAGCCTTTCCAGGGTCGAACGGTGACTAAATTCCCGGGTGGTGGATTGGAATTCGGTGAGGGCCCTGAAGAAACGCTGTTGCGCGAAATGCGGGAGGAGATCGGGCAGGAAATCCGGATTCTTCAACACGTCTATACTACCGGTTTTTTTATCCGGTCACTCCGCGATCCCCGCGAACAACTCATCAGTATTTACTACAGGATGATTATCCCTGAACCAGCGTTGGTTCGCGGAATTCTGGACGCAGGACCAAATTGTGAGTTTAGCTGGTTGCCCGTTGCCGAACTGCAAGCCTCGGCCTTTGAACTGCCAGCCGACCGCTATGTAGCGGAGCGGTTTCTGGTCGCAGGCAGTCCCGGATATTCGGTGATCAATTCCCCAATCAATCCGGTCAAAAATCCGTAATGTCCGGTATTGTGTGGGGCCATTCTTCACCGGCAAACGGCCGCTAACGCAAAACCGTAACCTTTCCTCCGCCCTGATCAGCACCGCGGTCATCCTGCATCCGGTATAAATAAATACCGGGCAAAAGACCGGAAACATCCAGTTGCTGCCTTCCGGGGCTTAACGGCATGCGGAGCACCTGTTGGCCCAGCCGGTTGATCAAGAGTACTTGCCCCGTTTTCCCCAAAGTATTTTCTATGGTTAGAAAATCACTGGCGGGATTCGGATACATTGTAAAGCCAAACGGCGCAGGATTATCGTCAACCCCGGTGATCCCCGTGAAACGCAGTTCGTCTACCCATAAGGTGGTGCCTACCGTGGCATCAGCGGTATTTCGCGTGGACCGAATAAGCACCTGGGCAAGCTCGGCATCATCAAGCGTAAAGTAATTGATTGGCAGGTTAAAGGCAACATAGCTTACCGTAGCAGCATCGTCAAAAAATTCGTCTTCGGAGATGAGGGTGGTATCCGCTCCGGTGATGTCAAACAACCGCACGCGGATGGTCAGGGAGTCTCCGCCAAGCGGTGCATAGCGGTAAAATCCGGTAAGCGCATCCGGTCTTCCCCAGATCACACTTCCACCTTCGACGGTACTGTTAAATGGATCGGATGCATTAACCACCAGAATACCATTGGAAATAGCGGAAGGAGCCCGGATGCCAACGAGCGGAATGAGGATGGTGACCATTTTTACCGCTGCCGAACCGGCCTGAACCGTTTCTCCATCCCGGAAAACCGAACAAACCCCGAACAGGCCTACGCCTGCATTGGGAGAGTCCCAGGAAGTTGGATTTTCGCAGGCCGTTCCCACGTTGACCCAGTCTTCAAAACCCGGGTTGGGAAGCGTTTGGGACCAGCCGTTGAATGGAATCAACACGAAGCCAGAAAAAACAAAAACGGTTTGGATTACTACCCTGGATACTTTCGGAATTTTCATAGAGACAAACGTTTTGATTCATCAAACTTCGGCGTAATGCCCGGGTTGAAGTTACCCGAAAAAGGGTATTTGGTAAGGTCTCTTCGCGTAAAGCTATTCCGGATCCCGCGCTACCGCCCCCCCCTTCTGCACCCTTTCCAGCCGGAGCAGGTTCATCGCGTTCAGTTCCAGACCCCGAACATCGCGGCGGGTCAGCAGCAGCACTTCGTCGTAGTAGAGCGGAATGACTGCTGCGGCAGTCATGACCAGGCTGTCCATGCTCCGGTACAGCAAAAGCCGGCGTTTGGAACTGGTCTCGCTAACCGCCTGCCGATACCATTCGTCAAACACCGCACTTTTAGTCCGGGTATAGTTCGGGGGAGCGCCGTAAGGGCCGTAGAACAGCGCGAGATAACTTTCGGCATCCGGATAGTCGGCAATCCAGGAAGCGCGGAAGAACACCGACCGCCCGGTAACCATTGATTCGCGCAGAATTTTGCCGTCCATGTTTTCAACTTTAACCGGAATACCCAATTCCTTCCACTGGGCTTGCAGGAAAAGGCATAAATCCATGTATTGATCATTGGTTCGAAGCATGACTTCGGGCATTCCCCGGCCACCGGGAAAGCCCGCTGCAGCCAGCAGAGCAGCGGCGCGGTCGGGATCATAGTGATAACCGTAGCGAAAAGTTTTGTTTTCAGCCCCCAGCAGTGAAGGGGGTACCATGCCTCCTTCTGCCGGTATGCCTTTCCCGTTGCGCTGAAAAGAAATCATCCGCGAACGGTCAATGCCCCAACTCATGGCCTGGCGAACCCTCACATCGGCCAGCGGGGTGCCTGAAGCGGCTTCGAGGTTGATCCCCAGGTATTCCGTGTTGAAGTAAATCCCGCGCTGCAAAACCATATCCGCTGCATATTCGGGTTGTAAACCGCCTTGTCCGGTGAGCACCTGATCCAGAAACTCTGCATCCAGATCAGAAACGAAATCCAGTTCTCCATTGCGAAACTTTAAAAACTCTGTGCCCTTGGCCGGGAGAAACGTAAAGTCCACCCCTTGCAGGTATGGCAAAGGGTTGCCATTTTCATCTTTGCGGAAATAGCGGGAATTGCGGCGGAGCAGCAGCCTTTCGCCTTCTTTCCATTGAGAAAGCCGGAATGGTCCTGTACCAACAGGATGGTTCCTGAACTCCTGACCATAGCGCTCCACCGCTTCGCGGGGAATTACCGAGCAATAGGGCATGGCAAGCCGGCTCAGGAAAGGTTGAAAAGGGCGAAGCAGCCGAATCTCCAGCACGCTGTCGTTCACAACCCGGAAACCGTCTTCCCGCCTGACTACATCATGGAAAACCCAAAATCCATCCGCCCCGACTGCGGGATCCAGCAGGCGATCAAAACTGTAGGCCACATCGGCGGCGGTCATTTGCCGGGTGGAATCCGGAAAGGCGGCATCCGTGTGGAACCAAACATCTGTTCTGAGGAAAAAAGTGTGGGTCAGCCCGTCCTCCGATGTTTCCCAGCGCGGGGCAAGATCGCCCTCGAGCTCCATTTGTGCATTGAAGCGGACCAGTCCGTTGTACAATTGCACCGCGGCCCAGGTATTGGCCTGGTTGTCGGCAAAAGCGGGATCAAGCGAACTGACCTGTGCAGACAGATTCAGGCGAAAAACGCCGGGCTGCGTTCCTGCTCCCGCCGGAGTCTCATTGCCCCTTCCCCCGCAACCAGCCATCAGCAACCCACAAGCCACCATGATCAGCGAAGCAGCCCGCATACTTATTTTCTTAAGCCTTTCCCGGTCAGATGGAAAGAGGAATGAGTTGTGCATGAATTGATCCGGTTTAATTTTCAATTGACCAATCACCGCTGGTCACTCTCGCTTTCGGCGGAACAATCTACTAACTAAGTGGAACAGCCCACAACCAGATCAGCCGACTAAAACGCCAGAAATTCATCCAGTTGACGGCCCGCTGCCGTCAGGGTCGCCTGATCCAGTTGTCCCTCGTGATCCAATAATGTGCCTACCCGGCTAATGGGAAGCTTGTTGGGAAGAACGGTGATCTGGCAGTGCATCAGAATGTTCGTGAGATGATCCATACCCCGCAGGTTGCCGGCCCGCCCCGTAGCCAGACCAACCAGACAGGCTTTCTTGCCGCGCCAGGCTTTGTTTTCGGTAAAATCAATCAGCGCTTTGAGCACACCGGGAATGCTGCCGTTGTACTCCGGAGTAATCACAATCAGTTTTGAAGCGGGCCGAATTAGTTCCTCCTGAACCTGACGCAGTCCGGGATGCAGGTAGTCTTCTGTGCTGGGTGCAAAACAATCTGCTGCCAGTTCGGCGAGATCCAGCAAACGGAAGGATTCGCCTTTTTGCGACAGCAACATGGCGTATTGGTCACAGACCCGGCGGGTATTGCTGTTCAGGCGGTTGGTCCCGGAAATTATAAGAATCATAAGGTAAATAATCGGGAGAATTTAATCTCCCTATTATGCTGACGCAGCATTTATTTGGTGCAGGATGAGTGCCTGAATGTTATTGAAATTTCCAGCTCGGGTAAATGAAGCCGCTAAATTCCTGTAAATCAGCGATTGTTCCGGGACAAAAGTCTTTTCCACATTGTTTCCACTCCTGTGCATAACTCATTCCCGGTGAAACCGAAGCCACAGGCGGCCCGATGTATCTTTAGCAATTCAAGCCCGTTCATGACCCTGACTTATTTTGGCCACGCTTGTTTTTTGGTGGAATATGCGGAGCTGAAGTTCCTTTTTGACCCGTTTATCCGACCAAATCCCAAAGCTGCTTTGATCAATCCTGAAACGATTGAAGCCGACTATGTGTTCATTTCGCACGGACACAGCGATCACCTCGCCGATGCGGAAGAGATTCTGCGCAGGACCGGCGCTTCACTGATCAGCAATTATGAAATAACCACCTGGTTTCAGGCCAGGGGCATCAGCAAGGTCCACGCGATGAATCTTGGGGGAAGCAGGAAGTTCCCGTTCGGTGCAGTCAAAATGGTCAGCGCCATCCACTCCAGTGCCCTGCCCGATGGCTGTTACGGCGGCAATCCCGGTGGCTTTGTGGTGCAAACCGCTGAAAGAACATTCTACTATTCCGGCGATACTGCGCTGACCCTTGACATGAAACTCATCGGCGATCAACACGACCTGGACTTTGCCGTACTTCCTATCGGCGACAACTTTACGATGGGTGCCGTTGATGCTGCCCTTGCAGCCGTTTACACCGGTTCAGGCCGGGTGGTTGGCGTTCACTACGATACGTTTCCGGAAATTGAAATCAATCACGAAGCAGCTCACCGGGCTTTTGACGTTATGGATGTGGAATTGCTCTTGCCGGCTATCGGCGAAAGCATTTCCCTTTAACGCCAGAGAACCACCGGGAGCCCGCTCTATTTAGACCGATTCAGACTTAGTCAAAACTTATGGGAAAGGTTATTGCTATTGCCAATCAGAAAGGGGGTGTCGGAAAGACCACCACAGCGATCAACCTTGCGGCCAGTCTGGCCGTACTGGAATACCGCACGCTGTTGCTTGACACCGATCCACAGGCCAACAGCACCTCTGGTGTGGGATTTGATCCCCGGCAGATTCGCGCCAGCATTTACGACTGCCTGGTGCGGGAAATGCCCCTTGAGGATGCCGTTCAGGATACTCAGCTCCCTTTCCTCCAGTTGCTTCCCTCCCACCTTGATCTGGTGGCGGCTGAAATTGAGCTGATCAACCATCCGCAGCGGGAACACCGGATGCGCGTTGTGCTGGAAAGGGCCCGCCAGGAATATGATTTCATCATTATTGACTGCCCTCCTTCCCTTGGATTGATCACCGTCAACGCACTTGCGGCTGCTGATTCGGTCATCATTGCCCTGCAGAGTGAATACTTTGCCCTTGAAGGCATGGGCAAACTCCTCAATAACATCAATATCATCCAGAACCGGTTGAACGATAACCTGGTCATCGAAGGGATTTTGATGACGATGTACGACATGAGGCTGCGCCTGTCCAACCAGGTGGTGGATGAAGTGCGGAGGCATTTTCAGGAACTGGTGTTTGAGACGGTCATCCATCGCAATACCCGGCTCGGGGAGGCGCCGAGTTTTGGCAAGCCCGTGGTGCTCTATGATGCGGAGAGCAAAGGATCACAGCAATACATGGATCTCGCCCGGGAAATCCTTCAAAAAAATGACCTCACCCGGATTCCCCAAACTGCACGCATGCTGAATTTGGAAGATGAGGTACAGAATAACAGAAATGATTTGCTGATATGATGAGCAAACGAAAGGAAGAACTGGGAAAGGGAATCCGGGCACTGCTCCGCGACATGGATACGTCCGATGGACCTTCATCGGTCAGTTCCGCACTCACGGGTGTTACGGAAATTGATACCGCGTCCATTGAACTCAATCCTTTTCAACCGAGAACGGATTTTGATCCGGCCGGGCTCGAAGAACTGGCTGCATCCATTCGCATTCACGGCGTTATCCAACCTGTTACGGTCCGGCGTCTGGACAGCGGCCGCTACCAGCTTGTTTCGGGCGAAAGGCGGCTCCGCGCGTCCCGAATGGCGGGGTTAAAACGGCTTCCCGCATTTATCCGGTCCACCAATGACCAGGAAATGCTGGAGATCGGCTTGGTAGAAAACATCCAGCGCGAAGACCTCAATGCGGTTGAAATAGCCATTCACTACCAGCGCCTCGTGGACGAATGTGGATTACAACACGAACAGCTCGCCGGCCGCGTAGGCAAGAGCCGGTCTGCGGTGACCAACTATCTGCGGGTATTGCAGCTCATTCCGGAAATCCAGCAGGCGTTGAGGAGTCGGGAAATCAGTATGGGGCATGCCAAAGTCTTCAGCGGAATACACGATCCTGTAGCCCAACTCGACCTTTTCAGGCGTGCCGTATCCCGCGACATGAACGTCCGGCAACTTGAGCAGGAAGCAGCTCACTACCGTCCCCGGAAAAAATCACATTCACCGGATAAGGGAGCCGTTGGTTTGGAACCGGAAATGCTCAGGCTCCAGGACCAGCTCAGTTCCAAGCTCAGCGCCAGAGTCCAGATCCGCGGAGACCGGGGAAAACCCGGACAAATTGTTGTTCAATACCATTCGGAAGAGGATTTATACCGGATTGCCGAGTTGATCCGTTGAAAAGGCCCATGAGGTGCCTGCTGAAATTCTACCGATTCTTGGAGCAAGGCTACCGCCGAAGGGTATTCTTTCCCTTATTCCTATTATCCACAAGCGGGTTTCTTCCCACAGTTTATTTACGGGCTTCCGCTCCGGCTCCGGTCCCACCGGACTCAGTTGTGCAGGTCACCCCCGCCACCAATCCTGCGGGAACTATTTTGCTGCCGTCACCGGTGCCATTGGATTCAACGGGATTGACCGGCGCTCCTGCCAGGGCTCTTTCCGATAGCCTTGAGGTAATCCCCGACTCTGCAATTGCACAACGTCATTCGCCCAAAAAGGCGGCCTGGCGGGCAGCGGTGCTGCCCGGTTGGGGACAGGTTTACAACCGCAAATACTGGAAATTGCCGATTGTTTACGGC
>JANNSM010000106.1:0-3930 GCA_031402635.1 Bacteroidota bacterium
CTTGCAGCGGGAGGGTTTCCAGAGCGACAGCCGTTTCGCCCGTGCCTTTACCCGCGACAAATTCAGCCTGGAGCAGTGGGGCAGAATAAAAATCCGGCAACACCTTGAACAGCGGGGGTTGAATCAGGAGCAGGTCGAAGAAGCGTTTACCTTCATCGAAGAAGATATTTATATCGCCAACCTGAACCGGTTGCTCCGGCGTCAGGCTGCCGGGCTCAAAGGAATCTCCGGATTTGAACTTCGGGGCCGTCTTTTTCGTTTTGTTGCCGGCAAAGGGTACGAGCCGGAGTTGATCTGGGATCAGATCCGGGAACTGGGGCTGGGTCAGCCCGATGAATAGCCAGCCGCGCCGCATTCGATCCTCCTTTCCGAGACCCAGGACCGTGCAAACCTTTGTTGCAGCGTATCTTCACGTTCCGCCAAGTTTTGTAACTATGACCGAAAACCACATCATCAGTTTGTACACCGAGATGACTCCCAACCCGGAATCACTCAAGTTTGTACTGAACAAGATGCTTTTTGCCTCCCGCAGCGCCGATTTTCAGGAAGGCGACGATACGGCTTCAAGTCCGCTGGCCGCAGCCCTTTTCAACCAGTTTGAATACGTGCGGGGTGTCTTCATCATGAACAATTTCGTTACGGTTCGAAAGGATCCGGCGCGCGATTGGTTTGAAATCAAACGCGAAATCGGTGAGTTCATCAAAAGCTGGGTCGCTGAAGGCGCTGATGCCGTTCTGGAAACCCCGGCCAATGCAGAGCAGACCGGATCGTTCGCCGCGCTGAACCCCGAAGACAGCGTTGAAGACCGGATTCGAAAAATGCTGGACCAGTATGTCAAACCCGCCGTGGAAATGGATGGAGGCGCCATTCAGTTCAAGAACTTTGAAGACGGAAAAGTTACGGTTATGCTCCAGGGCTCCTGCAGCGGCTGCCCCTCTTCAACCGTTACGCTGAAGGCCGGTATCGAAGGGCTGCTCAAGCGCATGGTTCCGGAGGTGCGCGAAGTGGTGGCCGAATCGCTTTGAAACGGGAGTTTTCTTTCCCCTTCTTTGCACAACCTGTCCGTTCTTCATTTTGGGCTGTTCCTGATGCCCTATATTTTCGCCGTGTTGCCTTTTGTGGCAACGCGAATAACAAGCCATGAATATCCTGGGAATTTCCGCCTACAATTACGATGCTTCGGCAGCGCTGGTTGTTGACGGCAAGGTCGTGGCTGCCGTTCAGGAAGAGCGGTTCCGGCGTGAACAGCAATTTCCGGGCTTCCCCTCAAAAGCAGCCAGTTTTTGCCTTGACTACGCCGGACTGCGAACCGATCAGCTCCAGGCGGTCATCTTTTACGACAAGCCGGGCCGCCGTTTCGACCGGCTGATGAAAACCCAACTGGCTGCTGCGCCGTCCAGTTTCCTCCGTTTTATCTCGGCTACTCCTGGCTGGCTCCAAGACCGGATCACCTTTCGACTGCGGTTGCGCGACCAGTTGCAAAACCTGGACCGCGGACCGGTTCCTGCCAGTCTTCCCCTCCTGTTTTCAGAGCACCACCTCAGCCATGCCGCCAGTGTTTATTACCCTTCGGCTTTTGATGATGCCGCCGTGCTGACCATGGACGGAGCGGGTGAATGGCCCTGCGTCAGCCTGTTCCACGGAAAAGGCGCCCGCCTGGATTGCCTAAAAGAGCAACACTACCCGCATTCTCTGGGTTTGTTGTATTCGGCGTTCAGCCGTTTTCTGGGATTTGCCGTGAACCGCGGTGAATACAAACTGATGGCCCTCTCAGCCTATGGTGATGACACCTCCAAATTTTTCAAGAAGTACCGCGACCTGATCACCACGGATTTTATGACCATCCGCGAGGACGGCTCCTTTGAACTGCACCATCACTATTTCCATCAGCGCTACGACACCACTATTTTTCACGATAACCGTTGGGAACGCGCTTTTGGGATGAAGCGCCGCCGGTTTGAAGAGCCGCTTATCCGCCGGCACGCCAGCCTGGCCCTTGCCGTGCAACGCGTGGTTGAATCGGTGGTGGTTCGGGTTGCCCGCCATCTGAAGAAGTTGACCGGCAGCCAGAATTTGTGTTTTTCGGGCGGGGTTGCGCTCAACAGTATGGTCAACGGAAGACTGGAACGGGAACGCATCTTTGACCGGATCATCATTCCGCCGGCACCCGGAGATTCGGGGGGGGCAACCGGCGCTGCACTGGCCGCATACCATCTTTATTTTCGGAAAGAACGAATCCCAATGGAACAGGGGGGGGGAGTGCCCGAGGCCTGGCTGGGTCCGGAATATGGCCCCGAAGTGGTGAAAAAACTGGCGGCAGATCACAGCGCCGTCTTTGAGGAATTGTCGCCGGAAGAAACCATTTCCAGAACAGTCCAGGCCCTGGCTGATGGGGCCATTGTCGGGTGGTTTCAGGGGCGAATGGAGTTTGGGCCGCGCGCGCTGGGCAACCGGAATATTCTGGCTGATCCCCGAAATCCGGACATTCAGCGCAAGGTCAACCTTCAGGTAAAATTCCGGGAATCGTTCCGGCCGCTTTCACCGATTGTATTGGAAGAAGATGCGGGCAGCGTGTTTGACAGCGATGCTCCTTCGCCATACATGAGTTTTTCGCGAAACCTGCGCGACCGCTACCGGCGCGAGTTGCCGTGGAATTACGCCTCTCTGACCATCAAAGAGAAGCTGCACACCCGCCGCTCGGATTTTCCCGCCATAACCCTGGTGGACATGACGGCCCGGGTTCAGACGGTCAGCCCTTCGGGCAATCCGCGACTGTACCGCCTGGTGCAGGCTTTCCGCGACCAAACCGGCTGTCCGCTTTTGGCGAGCACATCGTTCAATGTGCGCGAAAAGCCCCTGGTCAATACCCCCGAGGAAGCCTACCGCACCTTCATGCTATGTGGGTTGGATTTCCTGATCATTGGCAATTTCTTCTTTGACAAGAAAAGGCAACCGGCATGGGATCTGCTGCCGATCTACAACCTCTGATTTAAATCTCCATGCTTCGCAGAAAACGATTTATCAATCTGATGGCGGTGTTGGTGTTCTGCCTGGGGCTGGGGCTGCTGGCCATGCAGCGCGAATGGTTCTTTGCGGCAGCAGGCATTTTGAGCTTGTCGCTGCTTTCGCCGTGGGTTGGCCGGAAAATCGGAAAGCCGGTCATCCAGTTTCTCGAAGGGCTTTTTTACGTGTCTATCCGCCTGTTGCTCGGCATTTTTTACCTCGTGGTCATGTTGCCCTGGGGGTTGGTGTACCGGTTGCAGATGGCAGCACTGGACCGGATGAACCGAAAAAGTACAACGCTGTTCCAGGAGCGCAAGCACCGTTTTACTCCGGCTGATTTTGAGCGAAACAGGTAAATAACTTTCCTGGCATGCACTACTTATTGGCCAACTGCCCGCAAGCGGCGTCAATGTCTTTGCCCCGGCTCCGCCGCACTTTTGCCGTAACCCGGTGTCGGCTGAGGTAAGCGACAAACTGCTCCCGTCTAAACTGGTCACTTTTGCGAAAAGCGGCCTTTTCCACCGGATTATATTCAATGATATTAACCCGGGCGGCCGGTACCCGCCGGCAGAGTTGCACCAGGCGCTCGGCATCTTCCTGGCTCTCGTTCAGGCCGTCAAAAAGGATGTACTCAAACGTGATCCTGCCTCCGGTTTTTTCATAGAAATAGTTCAGCGCATCCACCAGTTCATCCAGCGAATTGGACTCGTTGATGGGCATGATTTTGCTGCGGGCCTCATCGTGAGTGTGGTGCAGCGAAAGCGCCAGGTTGAAACGCACCTCATCATCACCCAGCCGCCGGATCATCTTGGCAATGCCCGCCGTAGAAACCGTTATCCGCTTGGGGGCCATGCCCATGCCCTCCGGGGAGGTGATCATTTCGATGGATTCCATTACATTGCGATAGTTCAGCAGAGGTTCGCCCAT
>JANNSM010000107.1:0-8379 GCA_031402635.1 Bacteroidota bacterium
TTTGTTCATCGAAATGATCATCTCGTCCGGCGACAACGGCAGCTCGTCAATGATGTTGACGCTCACGCCATCAAACGGCGTCAGGTCGCGGACCTGGCCATTGTAAATGTCAACGGCATACAACCGGTATTCCTCCTTTCCACTGGCATCGTGGAGATAAATAATCATATCGTTATTGGCCCAATAGTATTTGCCAAGATCGGTTTCTGTTTCTGCAGTCAGTCTGCGGGGTTCTGTCCCGTCATCCAGAGACCGGACATGCAGGTTCATTCGGTTTTCGTACGGAGCCAGCCAGGCAAGGTGAAGTCCGTCCGGGCTGAGCTTAAAATCCGTTTGTTCGGGGTTGTTGAAGAAGACTTCGACCGGGATTCCCCCGGGATCCTGTTCGGATAATTCAGCGGCACGCTCCTGCGGAGATTGCTCCTGCCTGGCCGATTTGCAACCGGACAAAGCCGGGAGCGATGTCACCAAAACCAGAAAAAAAACTCGTGGAAAAATGCTCATGTTGAAGCAGTGGTCCTGGCGGTCATCTTTTAAACAGGTTCTTTGTCAGATGACGGTTTTCCAGACCTGACTGCCAAAGATACCCATGTACCCCGCCGAGTGCGGTCTCTCTTAACAATGTTTAACCCTCCCCGTCGCGATTTAGAAACCACCAATTTCTTTACAACCAATTATTTGAACAACCCGACTACACTCCTTTTATAATTCGAAGGGGCAGCTACCTTAGCCGGGCATTCCACCGCGACCATGCTGGCAAAAATAGGCGAATACACCATCAACCTCGCACAACCGGTCTGCCTGGGCCAGGCACTCCGGGCCGTGTTGCCTTCTCCCCCGGGTGACGCCACCACCGGTCCTGATTCCATCCCCCCCCAATCAAACGCTTACTTCGCGCCTTTGTTCGCTGCCGATCCGGTGCGGGCAGGCTCGTTTGTGGGCTCCACCGCACTGGGTGGGCCGCTCAATTTTTTCAACCTCCGGCTCAACCCACACGGCAACGGCACGCACACGGAATGTGTCGGGCATATTGCCAGAGAGCGTTTCGTGCTGAGCGAGTGCCTCACCCGCTTTTTTTTCCTCGCCGATTTGGTGAGTGTTGTACCGGAACGGATGGCGGCTCCCGCGGGTTTCACCGGCATGGATGAAGTGGTCACCCGCGCGGGGTTGGAGACGGGGCTGAAGGCGGCGTTAACTGCGGCGGCGACCGCGGGGCTGGCGGCGGCGGCAGCCGCGGCAACGGACGCGGGGATAGAGGCAGGGCTGGCTGTTGCAAAGTCGGCTGGGCTGGCGGCGGCGGCAGCCGCGGCAACGGACGCGGGGATAGAGGCGGGGCTGGCTGTTGCAAAGGCGGCTGGGCTGGCGGCGGCGGCACCCGCTGCGGCGACCGAGGGACCAGCGCGCTGGGCCACTCCAAAAACCGCGGGGCAGACGCGATTGGCCGGGCCGGACAGCGAACCATCGGCCAACCCAACCGCAGAAAATCCCTCATTCCCCCGCGCCGAAGCGCTGGTGCTCCGCACGGCCGGCGAAGTGCTGCGCCGAAACCGAAACTGGTCGGGAACCAATCCTCCATACCTGCAAGCCGAAGCCCTGGCCTGGCTGGCGGATGCGGGCTACGAACACTTGCTCGTGGATCTGCCTTCGGTGGACCGCGAGGAGGATGGTGGCGGGTTGGCGGCGCACCGCGCCTGGTGGCGTTACCCCTGGGCAACGAGAACCCAGGCAACCATCACCGAAATGATTGTGGTACCCGACCACCTTCCCGACGGGCGTTACCTGTTGCAAATGCAGTTGCCGTTGATGGACATGGACGCGGCTCCGTCAAATCCGGTGTTATATTTCCTGAATTAAGCGCTGCCCTTTTCCGGTTTCATCTGGGGGAAAAACAGCACATCCTGGATCGAAGGCTGGTTGGTCATAATCATGGCCAATCGGTCAATGCCAATACCGATCCCCGCGGTGGGTGGCATGCCGTATTCCAGGGCTCGAAGAAAATCTTCGTCCAGCATCATGGCCTCTGCGTCGCCGCGGCGACCCAGCTCTAACTGCGACTCAAAGCGCTGCCGCTGGTCAATCGGGTCATTGAGTTCCGAAAAAGCATTGGCGATTTCTTTGCCGTTGCAAATCACTTCGAACCGCTCCACCAGCCCTGGGTGATCGCGGTGCTTTTTAGCCAGCGGCGACATTTCCTCCGGATAGTCCGTGATAAACGTAGGCTGAATGAGGTGCGGTTCCACACATTCGCCAAAAATTTCATCAATCAATTTGCCCCGGCCCATGCCCGGGTCCACACTGATGTGGAGTTTGCGCGCCGTTTCGCGGAGTTGGTCCTCAGTCATTTCGCTGATATCCAAATCGGCAAACGCCTTGATGGACTCGTACATCGTATAGCGTTTCCAGGGCCGCGCGAAATTGATCTGGTGCTGACCAACCGTGACCACACCATCGCCGGTCAGGGCTTTTGCCACGCCTTCAATCATTTCTTCGGCCAGGTCCATCATCCAGCGGTAATCCTTGTAGGCCACGTAGAGTTCCATCATCGTGAACTCCGGATTGTGGAAGCGGCTCATTCCCTCGTTGCGAAAATCCTTGGCAAATTCGAAAACACCGTCGTAGCCGCCGACGATCAATCGCTTGAGGTAAAGCTCGTCGGCAATGCGGAGGTAGAGGGTTTGATCCAGTGTATTGTGGTGGGTCTTAAAGGGACGCGCCGCTGCGCCGCCATAGAGCGGTTGCAAAACCGGTGTTTCTACTTCGAGGTAGCCTTTGGCCTGCAAAAACTCCCGCATCGTGCTCACCATTTTGGAGCGTCGGATAAATGTCTCACGCACCTGAGGATTCACGATCAGGTCAACGTAGCGCTGGCGATATCGCTGCTCGGGGTCAGAAAACGAGTCGAAAATTTCGCCGTCTTTTTCTTTCACCACCGGCAAAGGCCGCAGCGATTTGCTCAGCAGGCGCAACTCCCTGACGTGAACGGAAATTTGTCCGGTCTGGGTTTTAAATGCGTGTCCGCTAACCCCGACCAGATCGCCAAGATCGAGGTACTTTTTGAAGACTTCGTTGTAAAGCGATTTGTCCTCCCCCGGCGCGATTTCGTCGCGTGCCACGTAACACTGAATTCGACCATCAGCATCCTGCAATTCCATAAAAGCCGCTTTGCCCATGATGCGTTGCGCCATCATCCGGCCAGCCAGGGTGACCTTTTCAAAGGCGGCAGGGTTTTGCTCGAATCCACCCAGGATTTCCTGACTGCGATGGCTTACGGGAAAAGCCGCTGCGGGGAACGGATCTATACCCAATTCCTGAATTTTGCGCAGGTTATCCCGGCGCACAAGTTCTTGTTCGGAAAGTGGAGATGAAGAAATATTCATAAAAGACAAACTTGTCAATCGTGGCCGTGCAGCAATACGCAAGATAACGGAATGAATCGCTGCATGAATTGCAAGCGGTAAAGATAAAGTGGAGATCGGAGTTCATTAGACCAGCATAGTAGCTGTTGTATTGACAAATTTTTTAACAGACCTTGTATAATTTAAATCTTCATCGTAATATTGCTATGTAAATATACAGTTATGGGTGCCACCAAGACGGATCATTACACGGAAAAACAAAACGGAATTGCCATACTGGCCAAAGCGTTAGGCCATCCCGCAAGGGTTGCCATTGTGGACTATCTGCTAAAAGTTGATGCCTGTATTTGCGGAGATATAGTCAATGAACTGCCCCTGGCTCAACCCACAGTTTCACAACATTTAAAGGAACTCAAAAACGCAGGTCTCATAAAAGGTGACATTGATGGCAACACAATATGTTACTGCATTGATGAAAAAGCCATTGGCCAACTACAAAGCTACTTTGCAGGCATTTGCACAAAATTGACAAATAAGAGAAATAACTGCTGCTAATCTAAAATTGCTCCTAAATGAGACTATCTGAAATAAAAGAACACTTAAACTCTACAGAAACGTTGCTTTTTTTACTTGAAAACGGAACGGTGGTGCCCGAACATTTTCATGTAACTGAAGTTGGTGTAATAACCAGGCACTTTATTGACTGTGGAGGAAAAGTCAGACATGATAAAGTTGTCAATTTTCAATTATGGGTCGCAAATGATTTTGAACATCGTCTGGAACCTGATAAACTGCTAAACATCATCAGAATTTCCGAAGAAAAACTGGGAATAGGAGATTTCGAAATTGAAATAGAATATCAGACCGAGACCATTGGGAAATACAATTTGGAATTCAATGGACAAAACTTTGTTCTAGCCTCAAAACAAACAGCCTGCTTAGCTGCGGATAGTTGCGGCAATCCTCTTGATGTTTTTCAATCAAATTTTTCTGAAACTAAATCGGCAAACTCCTGCAAACCTGGCACTGGCTGCTGCTAACTCTTTTTATCAAATGCCTTCATTAAACAAAATAATTCTTTCAATTTACTGCCTTATGACTTTAGGTACATTTTCATCCTTTAAAAAAATCGGTGAAGTTGAATTGTTTCCAAAGTTAGCTGCATACTGCAGCACCCTTTCGACAGAGTTTGATCAAATACCCGATGAGAGAAAATTAAAATTACAAGACATCAGCAGTTTTATCGTTGACCAAAGAAAAGCTAACAAACCTGCCAATCTTCTTTATGTCTGCACCAGTAATTCAAGAAGAAGCCACATGGCACAGGTTTGGAGTCAGATTGCTACCAATTACTTTAAACTGGATAGTGTTTATACCTTCTCGGGAGGGACAGAACAAACCCGAGTAAACATCAATGCCATCAATGCCTTAGCCAGATCGGGTATTGAAATTTACACCAATAATCAAGGGGATAATCCATTAAGATATATTAAGGTTGGAAATCAGGTGGAGCCCTGGGCTATCTTTTCCAAAAAATATACGGATTCAACAAACCCTACCGAAAATTTTGCAGCGATTATGGTCTGTACAGAGGCAGATAGGGATTGTCCCATTGTAGATGGGGCCGATTTTAGAATGGGATTACCGTATGATGACCCTAAAGAATTTGATTCTTCTCCACTGAAAGATGCAAAGTATGATGAACGTTGCAGGCAGATAGCCAGAGAAATGTTTTACATCATGTACCATGCAGCATCAACAATAGAAGATTAGTACAAAGATGCCGCTTAATGATTGTGCTCCTGCAGCGGAAAGAAAAAAGCTGAGCTTCCTTGACCGCTATTTAACGCTTTGGATATTTATAGCCATGATTTTGGGCATCAGTATTGGTTACTGGTTTCCGTCAAGCAGTGGCTTTATTCATTCTCTTTCCAGCGGCACTACCAATATACCTTTAGCCCTTGGATTAATCCTAATGATGTATCCGCCGCTCGCTAAAGTGAATTATGGACAAATAAGTGGGGTCTTTAAAAACACAAAAGTTCTCGGTGCTTCATTGTTTCTGAACTGGATCATCGGACCAATGTTGATGTTTCTATTGGCAATCATTTTTCTCCAGGGTTACCCTGAGTATATGATTGGGGTAATCATGATTGGCCTGGCTCGCTGTATTGCCATGGTTGTTGTTTGGAACGACCTGGCTGATGGCAATAGGGAATACGCAGCAGGCCTAATTGCTTTGAACAGCATTTTTCAAGTGCTTTTATATAGTGTTTACGCCTATTTTTTTATAACCATCCTTCCCCCGGTTTTTGGATTTAAAGGTTATGAAGTTCACATCAGTATTGGACAAATTGCCGAGAGTGTAGGTATATATTTAGGAATCCCATTTGCATTGGGCATTATAAGTCGCTACTCATTAATTAAACTAAAGGGCGAATGGTGGTTTCAGAATAAATATATCTCATTCATTTCGCCAATCACCTTGATCGCCTTGCTGTTTACCATCGTGCTCATGTTCAGTTTAAAAGGCAAACTTATCGTGCAGATTCCTCTGGATGTAGTTAGAATAGCTATTCCTCTGGTGATATACTTTGTGGTGATGTTTGTTACCAGTTTTTTTATTGGAAAATACTTTGGTGCCGATTATTCAAAAAGTACGTCCATTGCCTTTACAGCAACAGGGAACAACTTTGAATTAGCCATTGCTGTAGCCATTGGTGTTTTTGGCATCAACAGTGGACAAGCCTTTGCAGGTGTTATTGGACCTCTGGTTGAAGTACCGGCTTTGATCGCCTTAGTAAATGTGGCCTTTTGGTTTAGAAAAAAATATTTTACCGCTAAACTCATATACAAAGTTGAAAACAACTGAGGTTCTCTACAAAGTCAATTAATCTATTATGACTAAACTGATACGGTGTTAATTCTGGATACTTTTTCGTCAACGGATCAAACACAAGAACCGGCCAATGCTAGGATCGTGGATCCTGTACTTGAAATACACCGAATTGCCCTCACCCTTCACTTCACCATCAACATCTTGATTTTGGAACCCAAATCTATATTCACAACTCAACACTTCATTGCTCTGGGAACCAAGTCAAATAGAATGTGATAATGATTACGGTTTCTCAAGTTGCAAATGAAGTTCGTGCGAGGAAAACGTCTTGCTGTACTGCGAAAACCTAATACGGGAACGTATTTGCATTTTCAGAAAACGTTTGTTATGGCCAGGCTATCTGACTCTTTTTGTCTTCACATACTCCTCGGCACTCACTACTGGAATCTGCGAGTCCTTAAAGTCTTTGCCGTTGCGAGTAATAATAACACTAGCTGAATTATTTACAGCATTAAAATACTGAAATGCGTCCTCAAAATCCTTTATCTCCGAGAGCAAAGCCATGTCAAGTTCCTTACTCCCACTGTTACATACTGTACATATCGTCCGGATACCCATAATGGCCTGTCTGGCCTGTTCACTGCCAATACTGCGTTGTAGAATGTAGTGCGTTGTCAGCATACTGATTGTGCTGACCATAATCTCTATCTCTTTGTTCTCTGCGAGTAAAAATAATCCCTCAGCATAAATATAATGCGGATCGCGCTTCCCTAACCAATCCAATAAGATGTTGGTGTCAACATAGACTCGCTCGCGTTTCACTTATGTTTCTTGCGCTGGTGATCAATATAATCAGCCCTATAATCCGCTTCTTCAAGACTCACAATACCTGTTAGCTGGCGAACTATGCTGCCACCCTGTAGTCTCTCGTCGGGTAACTCGCTGATTATACGGAGCAAGTAATTCTCTACCAGGTACGACAGGCTTACGTTATGCTCCTTGGCATACACTTTGGCCCGCTCTATAATCTCTTTATCCAGACTCAACGTCAGCTTTGTTGCCATAACCTAACCATTGTACGTATAAAGATAGTGGAATATTACGTACAAAGTAACTTCAAAGCGTCCTAGCGGATTCGTACGAATGCCCGCAAAGCTTGGCCATAATGATTACGGTTTCTGCAGGCGCAAACGGACTGTACGCGATTCTGGCGAATTTGTCCGGCACGACATTCTGCACGGGACGGTATTTGCGCTTGTCAGAAACCTTTTGTTATGGGTCCGTGCCTTTCTTTACAAATCTATTTTCAGGCAACCTATGTCGGAATAGTTATCATTTAAAATAAATGCTTTGATTGTCTCAGCATGCTTTTTGAGAATTGATATCAAAGCATCAGTCCTTGTATTCCCGATTCTAAGCCAAACTACCTTAGGTGGATGTCCGTAAAGCGTCACTAAGTCGTAAAAATCAGCATCAAATGTATCAATTATATAATTATTTTCTCTTGCAAAATCCCATAATTCTCGATCACTCTTATCCTCTAGATTCAATTCACGTACCTGTACGCATTCGGGAAAATACGGTCTAAGATTGACAGCAATCCTAAAAGATATGTGTTGGTCGAAGAGTAGCTTCACGAAGCAATAAGAATTTTATGTTCTCTGTCAGCTGCATATGATAAAGCCGCCTGCAGGTCGTCAACTGTTAATTCAGGAAAATCCGCTAGAATCTCCTGGATACTCTTACCTGACGCAAACCAACTTAAAATGTCATAAACGCTAATCCTCATCCCGCGAATAGTCGGTCTACCAAATCGCGTTTGAGGGTCAATGATTATCCTTTCTGAATAGTGTTTCATTATACTAAACTAACGAAAATGCCCTTAGTTTCCATGTGGTACGTTTAAGGCATGTCCCATATGATTACGGTTTCTGATGACGCAAATGAGGTTAGTACGAGGCAGCCGGCTTTTTGTCCTGTAGAGGACTCAACTCGTGACGGTATTTGCGTTTTCAGAAACCGTTTGTGTGCGCCTTGAATGACGAATATCATAGTTCCTTAAGTGGAATAAAACCCAGAGAGTGAAAGTCTCTTATGCGCGGGGTAACGCCCGAAGCATTAGCAAGTCGCAAGGTGGTTCGGAGTAATCCGGGCACTGAAGTAAGCGAGACTGCAAAGACCTGT
>JANNSM010000108.1:0-17847 GCA_031402635.1 Bacteroidota bacterium
TACAGCTAACCTGATTGGGGAAAACAACAATCCGGAAGTATTGATCAAGGTGGATCCCTATCCTACTGACCATAGGGGTGTTTTAGTCTCGATGGTCATGGTAGGAGCAAATTCCTGGAACGGGTTAAAGGCTTGTGGTCATCAGCAAGTGTCCATTGGAAATCCATCACTTACCACAGAAAAGCAGACCTATTCACCAGGAACTCCCATTAAAGCGAAATGGAACCATGCAGGCGGATACCGATATGACTGGGTTGCCCTTTATCCCGAAGGAGCCGATGGAAGATCGGACTATTACAAAACAGATCAACAAAGCGCCTATTTGCTTTGGGACTACACCTTTGCTAAACCTTCCGGTTCTCTCCTGTTGGATAAAACTTCACATTGCAAATTGTGGCCACTTAAACCGGGCCGCTATACAATTCATCTCATGGTTGACGACGGATTTGAATCCATTGCAGAAACCACGATTACAATTCAATAAAATGAAACACATTTTTATCCTCTTTATTACCGTGTTTTTTACCCAGATCAGTTTTGGTCAACAAACCATTATTCGTGGAAAAGTAACAGACGAAAATGGTATTCCGATTCCTCTGGCCCGCATATATGTTTCAGGAACAACCATAGGTACTTCCGGTGATGAACTCGGCAATTACATTCTCAAAATTCCAACAGGGAAAAATCAGGTATTCGTTGAAATGATCGGCTTTCAAGCAGACTCTTTTAGCGTTGAAATTACCAGTGATGAATCCAGAGAATATAATATACAACTACCACAGCTTACCAGAGATCTTCAGGGTATTACAATTTCTGCGAAAAAGACCGGTAGCGCAACAGGTACGCGAACCCTGACCGATATCCAAGATATCCCTCAGGCGATTGTTGTTATTGGACAGCGAACAATTGAGCAACAGGCTGTGTTTGATCTTACATCTATTACCAGAAATATTACCGGAATAAATTTTACGGGCAGTTACAGCGGCGGTGGATCTTATCAGTTATTCAATGCTCGCGGCTTCGATATGGTCAATTCGCAGAATTATCGGTGGAACGGTCAAATGATATGGAATCTGGGTAACCAATATGGAGATAATATTGAACAGGTAGAATTTCTAAAAGGACCAACATCTATTCTATTCGGTGATGTTTCTCCCGGAGGCATATTAAATTTCGTAACCAAAAAACCACTTTCCAGTTTTTATACAGCCATTAATTTTAAAACAGGTCAATGGGGTCTGATACGCCCTTCAGTTGATCTAAGTGGGCCTCTTACGAAAAACAAATTGTTGCGGTACCGGATAAATACAACTTACGAACAATCAAACAGCTTCAGGGAAAATGTTGAGTACTCCAGGTTCATGATAGCGCCTTCGCTTGTGTGGAATATTGGAGAAAAATGGCAGTGGAACCTTGATGGCGTGGTCCGAACATCGCGCTCTACAGATGATGCCGGGTTAGTTTCGCCGGATGGAACGATATCGGGTTTGTCGCAATTCGATCCTGACACTTATCTCGGTGAACCCGATCGGGAATACTTGTTCAATGACCAAAATGTGTTGTCAACATTAAATTATCAGTTAGGGGACAACTGGAGAATTCGAAATGTTACCTATTACGGAAACACTAAAAACAGACCTTGGGGAATATGGCCGGACGCCCCGGATGAAAACAGGTCGCTGTACCGAAATGAATACGGCTATAACCAATGGCTTCGCAATTTTTCGACCTCATTTGAATTCTTAGGTAGTATTTATACCGGTGGTGTGAAACACAATCTACTTTTTGGCGGGGAATACCAGCGAACAAATTTCCGATACACCAATGAGGGCTATCTTGCTTATCTGGATAGTATCAATCTTGATTCATTTCAGCCCGGATTATTTCCGGGAACAGAACCCATAAAGGAACCCTATCTTCCATTTGTTTCCATCATCGAACGCGGTGGCGCTTATATCCAGGACCAAATGATGTTTTTTGAAGAAAAGTTACATGTACTTGCCGGAGCACGCTTTGGATTTACCACACAGGGCAATGATTATAATGAGATAGAAGCAATAGGGACAGACTATGAAGGATACACCGATGATTTGGTAACCGTCCGTGTTTTTACCCCCAGAGTTGGTCTGGTCTTTAAACCAAAGAAGAATCTCTCCATATATGCCTCGTATTCCAGCGGGTATGAAGTTAATTCGCCCGATGTCTTTGCATTAAATTATCTCGACTTTTCCACCCCTCCGGCTACAAGGAGCAACCAATGGGAAACCGGCATTAAGTCCTCATTGTCGGAGAATAAACTGGCCACTTCATTGACATTTTTTCACATTCAGAAGAAAGATCCCTATGGCTATATATATGTTCCTGATTCGTCCGGTAATATTAACTATGATGAGTACAACGTCTATTATGAAGGTTTACACCAAAGTCTTGGTGTAGAGTTTGACTTTGATGGTAAAATAGCTGACGTACTTACACTCACCGGCGGATTGGCTTTTACTAAAACTGAAATTATTGAAGACCCCGGCTATGAAAGCGGAAATCAATTGCCTAATGCTCCAAAATACACCGCAAATTTCTGGATAAACTATGATCCACAGGGAAAACTTCAGGGGCTGAGCATTGGTGGCGGATACTTTTTTAAAAGCAGCTTTTATTCATTCTTTGACAATTCAGAGAACTTGAAAGTACCCTCGAGTTTTACGGTAGATATCGCTGTCGGCTATACATATCATTCTTTCGGAGCACAGCTCAATATCACAAACATTACGAATGAAGTCAATTATTTGAATCCCTGGGCATTCAACCTTTTTGACATCCAGCCCTTACGGCGTGCCGTTATTACGCTTTCATGGACATTCAGCAAGAAACCGAAAGAGTAGCTTATAACCCAAATCCCCAATAAATTACGTTTCTGTCTTTTTGAATCTATCTATCTTTTAATTTCTCCAAACCATTCAAATGAAAATGCAGTCCGATAAACTTCTTTTTACGCCGGGACCGCTTACAACAAGCAAAACAGTAAAGGAGGCTATGCTCCGGGATTTGGGTTCGCGTGATTTTGAATTTATTGATAACGTGGCGTTTATCCGGGATAAGCTTTTGGAAGTGGGAAATGTATCCAAAAATGAGGGCTATGATTCGGTAATTATGCAGGGCTCAGGAACATTTGGCATAGAATCAGTAATAGCCTCTGCCGTTCCACAAAACGGTCACCTGCTGGTAATCATCAATGGAGTCTATGGAGAAAGAATTTCTAAAATAGCTGCAATACATCACATAGAGCAAACACGCCTGGTTTTTGAAGAAGACGAAACACCTGAATTGCATCGGATTGAAGAGGTAATAAAAGCCAATCCTTCAATTTCTCATCTGGCTGTAATCCATTGCGAAACCACAACCGGCATCATCAATCCCATTTACGAAATCGGCCAACTGTGCGTTGAATACGGACTCACTTATATCGTTGACGCGATGAGCAGCTTTGGCGCAGTTCCGGTAGATGTCCGCTTATCAAAAATTGATTTTTTGATATCTTCCTCCAATAAGTGCATTGAAGGAGTACCCGGTTTTTCTTTCATTATTGCCCGAAAAGATAAAATACTAACTTGTGAATCAAATACCCGCAGTTTATCACTGGATTTGTTTGCTCAATGGAAGGGCCTGGAAGCTGATGGGCAATTCCGATTTACTCCCCCCACACATTCTTTGCTAGCGTTTGCGAGGGCTTTAGTTGAGCTGGAAGAAGAAGGCGGGGTTACTGGGCGAGCCAAAAGATACAGGAATAACTACGAGACTTTGGTTGCCGGAATGGAAACAATGGGATTTAACGTGTATCTATCAGAAAGTAAGCGGGGGTACATCATTACGTGTTTCCGCTACCCCGATCACGAGCTTTTTGATTTTGTTAAGTTTTACGAATCACTCAATGAAAAAGGATTTGTTATTTATCCCGGAAAACTCAGCAAGGTAAATTGTTTCAGAATTGGAAATATTGGCAGAATATTCACCGAGGATGTAAATAATTTGTTGATTGCCATCAGCAATACTTTACAAGAAAGCGGAATAGAACTGAAGTCAGTCCGGGTTTGATCCATAAAAAAATTGAAATTATGCAAATTTCAAACAACAAAATTCTGATAACCGGTGGTGCCAGCGGAATCGGGTTGGGACTAACCGAAAGATTTATCCGCGAAAACAATACCGTAATTATCTGTGGACGGCGATTGTCTGTGCTGAATGAGGTATCCGAAAGATTTCCGGAAGCAATTACTATTCCATGTGATCTGTCGGAACCCGAAGGGAGAGAAGAATTGTATAAGTGGATTTCAGAAAATCATCGTGATTTGAATGTATTGGTAAACAATGCGGGAATCCAGCACTGGATGAATGTTTCGGACAATGACTTCTTCATGCGGACAAAGGAAGAAATAGCGATTAATATTGAAGCTCCCCTTCATTTAGTTTCGCTTTTTATCAATCTAAAATCTTTAAATACTGTTCTGAATGTAAGTTCCGGATTGTCTTATATTCCTTTTGTAAAAGCGCCGGTCTACTCGGCAACAAAGGCGTTTTTACATTCCTTTACTCTTTCTTTGCGACAATTACTGAAATCAAAAAATATTGAGGTCATTGAAATCATTCCGCCAGCGCTAAATACAGATCTTGGTGGCAAGGGCTTACATGATCACGCACCGCCGGTTAGCGAATTCATAGACGCTGTGTTTGATCAATTGAAGCTCGGCAATACGGAAATCACTTACGGATTTAGCGAGGCCATGTCAAAAGCCGGACCTGATGATTTGCAGAAAACCTTTAATAAATTGAATAATATCGCCACCTGAGGGTTCATTCATAACCGTTAAACATGCGTGTTGCTTTGGTTGGTGCCTCTGGATTAGTGGGGCAGGTCATATGCCGGGTTCTTGAAGAACGAAAATTTCCGGTGAGCGAGTTTCTCCCGGTAGCCAGCGAGGCATCTATCGGACGTCCGATCATGCTGAATAACCGGGAATATCCGGTTATCCGCGCACAGGAAGCCATTCATCGCAAACCGCATTTTGCGCTGTTCTCCGCAGGGGCTGCGGTAAGCCGCGAATGGGCGCCGCGTTTTGTTGATGCCGGCTCCCGCGTGATTGACAATTCTTCCGCCTGGCGGATGGATCCCGCGGTGCCGCTGATCGTGCCGGAAGTCAACTCGGATTCCTGCACAGCCGCTGACCTCCTCATTGCCAATCCGAACTGTTCTACGATTCAACTGGTGATCGCGCTTAAGCCGCTGGAAGACCGCTACGGACTCAGAAGGGTGGTGGTAAGCACGTATCAGAGCGTGACCGGGACCGGTTATCGCGCTGTGGATCAGATGATGGCAGAGCGTGCGGGAAATGAGGCAACCCGAGTGTATCCGCACCCGATAGACCTCAACGCCATTCCTCAATGCGATGTTTTTGAAGAGGACGGCTACACCAAAGAGGAGTGGAAACTGGTGCGGGAAACTCGCAAAATACTCGGTATTCCCAATCTTGCATTAACGGCAACAGCCGTTCGCATTCCGGTTCAGGGGGGTCATTCGGAAAGCGTGAACATTTCGCTCAGGCATGACTTTGACCTGGATGAGCTCCGCGAATTGTTGCGAAACAGTCCCGGACTGATTGTGCAGGACGATCCGGCAAACAATCTCTACCCCATGCCCCGAACCGCGCAGAATCGAGATGAAGTTTTCATCGGAAGAATTCGTCGGGATCTGTCGCTGCCTAACAGTCTAAATTGCTGGATTGTAGCTGATAACCTGCGCAAAGGAGCGGCCACAAACGCAGTGCAAATCGCCGAGTTATTCCTCAATCAGCCGGCCTGAATCCTGGCAAAACCCGTGTAAGGCTGCAATAGTGCAAATCGCCGAGTTATTCCTCATTCAGCCCGCCTGAATCCTGGCAAAACCCGTGTAAGGCTGCAAGACGGCAGGGATAGCAATGCCGTTTTCGTCCTGGTTGTTTTCTAACAATGCCGCTAAAATCCGGGGAAGGGCCAGCGCGGAGCCATTCAGCGTGTGGGCGAGTTGTTTGCGTTTATCCTTGTCCTGAATACGCAGCTTCAGGCGGTTGGCCTGAAAAGTTTCAAAATTCGAAACAGAGCTCACTTCAAGCCAGCGCTCCTGGGCTGCCGACCACACTTCAAAATCGTAGGTCAATGCGGAGGTAAAACCCATGTCGCCGCCGCACAGTCTCAGGATGCGGTAAGGCAATTCCAACGCCTTAACCAGACTTTCTACGTGCCCAACCATGCCCTCAAGAGCCTGGTAGGAATGATCGGGGTGCTCAATTCGCACAATTTCCACTTTCTCAAATTGATGAAGCCGGTTTAGCCCGCGCACATCTTTGCCGTAAGATCCTGCCTCTCGCCGAAAACAGGAGGTATAGGCCGTCATACACCGGGGAAGAGACGTTTCCTCCAGAATGACATCGCGGTAAATATTGGTCAATGGCACTTCTGCTGTCGGGATCAAATACAGATTATCAAGCGTAGCGTGGTACATCTGGCCCTCTTTATCAGGCAGTTGGCCTGTGCCGTAGCCGGATGCTTCATTAACCAGCATACTGGGAATGTATTCGGTGTAACCGGCCCCGGTGGCGCGGTCCAGGAAAAAAGCAATCAGCGCGCGTTGAAACCGTGCGCCCTGGCCTATGTAAACGGGAAATCCGCTTCCGGCTAGTTTGACTCCGAGCTCAAAATCAATGAGGTTAAACTGTGTGGCGAGTTCCCAATGCGGACGGGCGCCGGCGTACAGTTCTGGTTTCTTTCCACCTTCCCGTACCACTTCGTTGTCTTCCGGTGTCCGACCCGGGGGAACACTTTTATGGGGAAGATTGGGCAGCGTGTAAAGCAGTGTCTGCAAGCGCTCCGACACTTGGTGCTGCTGATCCGTCAGTTCTTTTGAACGCTTTTTCAACTCAGCAGTCCGCAACTTGGCCTCATCCGCCTCCGATTTCTTGCCCTGAGAGAAAAGTTGTCCGATTTCTTTAGCCAGGCTGTTGGATTCTGCAAGAACGGCATCGTGCTCAAACTGAAGTTTTTTGCGCGCTTCGTCCAGGGCTATGAGTTCATCAACAGCCTCCGGGCGGGCAAAATGGCGGTAGCGAAGGCGTTCTTTCGTGGCCTCCGGATCGCGTCGGATGTCGGCAATATGGAGCATATCATGGCGGGATGACCAATCGGGCCGGCCCGGTGAGGGGCAAAGGTAGGCAACCTGCCGCAGCCACCGACCCGCGCAAAGCGGCAGATATGATAAAATCCGGTGATGTTTAGTCCCGAAACGGGGTAGCGGATTCAAATTATTTACTCTACATTTGCTTAAGCGATCGGGTTTAACTCTGGCGGCATTCTGCCCCGTACCCTCCTACTACTTTCTACGGTTTCCCGCATTACCTCTTTCTACCCCCCCTTCAGCGACGTTTTCGCGCATTTCTCTGAGGATTCGCCATAGCCTCTTTCTGCGCTCCCTCTCCTGACACAAAGCATAGTGCTTATGTATGACATTCTGCAGTTGAATGACATGCCCGTACCGGAACTTCGGCAGATTGCCGAGTCCATGCGGGTAGAGTCTCCGCTTAAATTGGATAAACAGGAACTGATCTATAAAATCCTGGACCGGCAATCACTGGTCAGCAATCCGGCCTCGGCAGGAGACAAAGCCGGTAAGCCTAAAAGGGCAAAAAAGACCACAGGGGGTGATATCGAAGTCGTTTCGAATTTCCTGGTTACGGATCCAACTATTTCGGCCGCCCAAACAACAGACGAAACAGATGAATCGGACAAGCCCGTGCGCAAACGACGCGGGCGCAAAAAGGCTGGTGAAGAAGGGCCCGATCAGGATCTCACTGAGCAGCAAGTAATTATACAAGCCCCGGTGGTTCTTTCCTCAAACAAATTTTCGATTCCGGAGCCAAATTTCCCCGTTGAGGTGAACAGGGAGTCACCCGCCGTGGATGCGCCTGGTACGCCTTCGGAGTCTGCTCCGGCACTGAACAGGGAAGAACCCCGAAACCGGGAAGACAGAAACCGCCGCGGTCGCCGGGATGATTTCCCGGATCGGAACCGCGAGCCCCGAAATCGGGATGAACGCCCGTTGGAAGATCGCGGACGTTCTGACCGTCCGCGCGAGCCTTTTGCAAGAGATTCCCGCACGCAAGACCCTCGAATGCCGGATTCCCGGCCCCCGGAAGAACGCAACCGGGAAGACAGAAACCGCGAGCCGCGCAGCCGGGACGACCGGAGCAATCGGGACGAAAGAAACCGTGAAGACCGCACCAGGGACAACCGCAATCCAGACAACCGTACTCCTGACAACCGCAATCCCGAAGACCGCAATAAAGAAAGCCGGGAAAACCGCGATGTGCGCAACCGCCGCAAAGAGTCGTTGTTCAATGCCGACATGGATGGTCTGATCGTTTGCGAGGGAGTTTTGGAAATGATGCCCGACGGCTACGGATTTTTACGGAGTTCGGATTTTAATTATCTCTCCTCACCGGACGATGTTTATGTAAGTCCGGCTCAGGTCAAGAGTTTTGCCCTCAAGGCAGGAGACACCGTTGTCGGGATCGTACGTCCACCGAAAGAAGGAGAGAAATACTTCGCCCTACTCAAAGTAGATACCATCAACGGGCGTTTTGGCGAGCAGATCAGGGACCGGGTCCCTTTTGAATACCTGACCCCTTTGTTTCCGGAAGAGAAACTCAATCTGTTTACCGATGCTTCGGATTATTCCACCCGGATAATGGACCTGTTCACCCCGATTGGAAAAGGCCAACGGGGAATGATTGTTGCGCAACCGAAAACAGGTAAAACGTTGCTGCTCAAAGCAGTAGCCAATTCCATAGCGGCTAACCACCCGGAAGTCTATCTCATCATTCTGCTTGTCGATGAACGCCCGGAAGAGGTGACCGATATGGAGCGCAGCGTGCGCGCTGAAGTGGTGTCTTCTACTTTTGACGCACCGGCCGACCGCCATGTCAAGGTGGCTTCCATGGTGCTCCAGAAGGCAAAGCGGATGGTCGAATGCGGGCATGACGTGGTCATCCTTCTCGACTCCATAACCCGTCTTGCCCGTGCTTATAATACGGTACAACCCGCAAGTGGCAAGGTCTTGTCCGGGGGCGTTGAGGCCAATGCCCTTCAGAAGCCCAAACAGTTTTTTGGAGCTGCCAGGAAGGTTGAAAACGGCGGTTCACTGACCATTTTGGCCACTGCCCTCATTGACACGGGATCCAAAATGGACGAAGTGATTTTTGAGGAATTCAAAGGCACTGGCAATATGGAACTAGCACTGGACCGGCGGCTTGCCAACAAACGGATTTTCCCGGCCATTGATCTTACAGGATCTTCCACCCGCCGCGATGATAAGCTGCATGACCGCGAAACCCTGCAGCGTATGTGGATTTTACGCAATCACCTGGCTGATATGAACACCGAAGAAGCCATGAACTTCATCCTCGGTCAGATGAAAGGAACCCGATCCAATGAAGAATTTCTCGTTGGAATGAATTCCTGATCGAAAAGCTGCCCTGGAAACGTACTTCGTTCTCCACATTTTGTTAACTTTACCTACCCTATGTCCGGAACACCGGCAGGGTTGGCCAGACTCTCGCACAGACCCCCGATTGATTAATCCGATTACCGTTCCGATCCGATGAAGCGCACGTACCAGCCTTCCCGCCGCAAACGCACTAATAAGCACGGCTTCCGCACCCGCATGCAGACCAAGAACGGTCGTGCCGTGCTAAATCGCCGCCGCGCCAAAGGCCGCAAAAAATTGTCGGTCTCTGACGAATTCCGTCTCAAATAATCCGGGCGACGGACCTCTCCCGCATCGTTTCGCTTTCCGCCAGGCTGAACGACTGACCAGCCGTGTGCTGATCGGTCGTCTTTTTTCTGACGGGCAGCGGGTCTTTTCAGCTCCCCTTCGGTTGGTCTGGCTCCGCGTCCCTGAACGTGGAAAATCCCCTGTCCAGGTTCTTTTTGGCGTGCCTGCAACTCGATTCCGTCGCGCTGTTGACCGAAACCGTATCCGCCGCCAGATGCGCGAAGTGTGGCGACTCCAAAAAGCAGTGTTGTATTCCTGCCTTAATGACCAGACCGATGGTCTTTCCGTTGCCCTTTTATTTACCGGTACCCGCATACCGGATTACGCGGGGCTTCAACGAAGCATGGTCGTAGTTTTGCAAAAGCTGATCCATGAACTCAATAGCCCCTATCCGGATGGTGAACAAGGCCGTGGCAGGGTTGATGACGTTGTTGATCCGGTTTTACCAGGGGGCGATTAGCCCTTACCTTCCGAACGCCTGCAGGTATTCGCCCACCTGCTCCGTCTATTCGATGGAGGCAATCACGCGCTACGGACCGTGGAAAGGCGGTTGGATGGCCTTGCGCCGAATCGGGAGTTGCCATCCATGGGGCGGCTCGGGCCATGACCCGGTTCCCTGAAAAACGCGGCAAAATTCACTATCGGTGGAGTGTGCGCCAATTGACCTCCCAAAGACTTTTATGTTGCCAAAACGTTAATCCTGCACCGAATTGGTGTGGTTATCGTTATATTTTCCGGAACATTAGCACTTTTTTATGGCCTTTATGAAAAGAATTCGTCTTCCGCTGGCCGCGGCAGTTTTGGTGTTGTCCATGTTGGCTGCTTTCAGCCCACCCAACCTCTTTGAAATCACCAAAAACATTGACATCTACACGTCCATCTACCGGGAGCTCAACACGTACTACGTAGACGAAGTTGACCCCAACAAGTTGATGCGTGAAGGCATTGACGCGATGCTGGCAAGCCTGGATCCCTACACCAACTACATTTCCGAAGCCGAGATGGAGGGTCACCGGTTTCAGATGACCGGGCGTTATGGCGGTATCGGGGCAGTCATCCGGAAGATTGACGGCAAAGTGACCGTTGTTGAGCCCTACGAGGGTTTCCCGGCTCACATGGCAGGTCTTCGGGCCGGAGACCATGTTCTGTCTATAGACGGAAAAAGCACAGAGGGCAAAGACACGGATGCCGTTTCCAATATTTTGCGCGGTTCTCCGGGAACAGAGGTGGTGATTGAGATTGAACGACCCTACACCGATGAAGGGGTTCAACGGCTTACCCTGGTCAGGCAGGAAATCAACATCGATAATATTCCATATTCGGGAATGGTGCGCGAAGACGTCGCTTATATCCGGCTTAACCAATTCACCGAAGAGGCCGGTAAAAATGTGGCCCAGGCTTTGCGTGAACTGAAATCCAAAAACCAAGTAAAGGGCGTCATTCTCGACTTGCGCGGGAACCCTGGTGGTTTGCTCCGGGAGGCTGTGGAGGTTTCCAACGTATTTGTCCCTAAGGGCGAATTAATTGTCTCCACCAAGGGGAAAGTAGAAGAATGGGACCGTGCTTTCCGGACGCTGAATCCGGCGGTTGATGCTGAAATTCCTCTGGTTGTGCTGACCAATCGCGGTTCTGCTTCTGCCTCAGAAATCGTAGCCGGTGTGGTACAGGATCTCGATCGCGGAGTGGTCGTCGGTGAGCAAACGTTTGGCAAGGGCCTGGTGCAATCCACTCGCGATGTGCCTTATAAAACGAAACTCAAAGTGACGACGGCCAAGTACTACACACCCAGCGGCCGGTGTATACAGGCCATTGATTACAGCCATCGAAACGAAGACGGAAGCGTAGGGAAAATTGCAGATTCGCTGCGGACCCCCTTCACAACAAAAGCAGGACGAACGGTTTTTGATGGCGGGGGCATTCAACCCGATGTCCAGGTTGAGCCGGGTGAATATGCACATATCACGGAAGCTTTGCTCACCAACAATCTGATCTTTCATTATGCCACCCGTTTTCGCGCAAAACAGGAGATCATCGGGGATGCATCGGCATTTATCTTATCAGACAATGACTGGAGCGCGTTTCTGGATTTTATACGCGATAAAGACTACCAATACACCACAGACTCCGAAGAGTTGCTCGACGAGTTGTCCAAAATTGCAGAGGAGGAAAAGTACATGACCTCCATACAGAGCGAGCTAACCTCGTTAAGGACCAAGCTTAAGTCGGAAAAAGAAGAAGATGTCGAGAAATTCCGGGAAGAGATTCAACAAGAACTTGAAACCGAAATTGCCATGCGATACTTCCACCAGCGTGGTGCAATTGAAGCTTCCTTTCGCTATGACCCGGCCATTCTGAAGTCATTGGAGTTGTTTGACAACCCCGAAAGCTATTCTGCCTTGTTGAGGCCATAAACCGATACCGGATAAACGGTTGCAGGCCAAAATTCCCGGTTCCCACAAGACCGGGTAAATGCCCCCTGTGGCCCTGCAGTCTGCTTTACCTTTGCGCAGATGAAAAACGTTCCGATGGTTTATGTCAGGTCATTCCACAGGGTTTTTGCCAGCGTCATCGCAACCGCAATTTGCTTCGGCACATTTCTGCTGTTAACCCGTTGTAAAACGTCCGACGAGGGTTCGCTTACCACCGAAGATCGTTTGCTTCGGCATGTCCAATTTTTAGCGGATGACCGCCTCGAAGGACGGGAAACAGGTACGCCCGGTGAAGCGGAGGCCCTGAAATACGTAGAGGAACAATTTCGGGATATGGGTCTTGAGCCAGCGGGTTCCGGGGGTTTTCAGCAGGCATTTGAGTTTACCGCAGGTAAAAGCCCGGCAAAAGAAACGTTGCTGGAAATAAATGGCGTACTGTTAAATGCAGAACGCGACTACTACGCACTTGCCGAAGGCGGAGAGGGCTCGGGGAAGGGGATTGTTCATTATGGCGGTGATGCGATCGCCGATGTGGTCCGCGGAGCATTTATAGAACCCGGCTCGGTAACCGGAAAAGTCCTCTTGTTGGATTTGTCCGTACCCGGTGGCTATCATCCGCACTCCGATTTTGCGGAGTATGCTGACGTTCGGACAAAAATTAGCGCTGCAATTCAGGGTGGCGCATCGGCATTGGTTCTTTTCACAAAAGACGAGAATCTTGACGCGCCTGAAAATCATTGGTTGCGCAAAATAACCGAAAGCGAGATTCCGGTTTTCTGGCTTACCGATTCCGGGTATACCCGCATTTATGGAGCCGCTTTGCCGGGCGAGGGATCCTGCCGCTATGCCCTGCAATGGCTCCGCGACAAACGCACTGGTCACAACGCTTTGGCCATGTTGGATAATCCCGGTACAGACCGACTTGTCATCATCGGTGCGCATTACGACCATCTGGGCTATGGGGGGCCGGGTTCTCTTTACACGGGTGAGCCCGCTATCCACAATGGCGCAGACGACAACGCGAGCGGGGTGGCCGGATTATTGGAAATAGCCAGGGCGCTTAAAGAAGACGGGCCTTCGGGAAGTGACTATTTGTTTATTGCTTTTTCAGGCGAAGAGCTTGGACTGTATGGTTCAAAACACTTCGTCAACAGTGGGTTGTTTGATTCGTCAAGAACCGCCTATATGATCAATCTGGACATGATCGGGCGGCTGGATTCAACAGACCAAAAACTGATTATTGACGGGGCTTCTTCTTCACCCGCATTTGCATTTCTCGACTCTTTTTCCGTCAACGGACTTAAAATACAGGCTGGTGGTTCAGGCATAGGCTCTTCAGACCATATGTCGTTTTACCTGGAGGGAATTCCATCGCTGCATTTCTTTACGGGCACTCACAGGGATTACCACCGCCCTTCGGACGACATTGAAAGAGTAAACTTTGAAGGGATGGCCAGTGTTGTCGGCGTGGTACTAGGGCTGATTGCGAACCTTGACGATGATGGTAAACTTGCTTATGTAAAAAGCGACGAGGCGTCTGAAGTGGTTCCCGAATTCAAGGTAACCCTTGGGGTGATTCCCGATTATCTCTACGAGGGAAAGGGCATGCGCATTGAAAGTGTGCGGGAAGGGAGGCCGGCGGCCAATGCCGGGCTAAAGGACGGCGATATTGTCGTGAAGCTTGGCGATGTTGAGGTGCTGGATATGATGTCTTATATGAAAGCACTTGGAAAGTTTGAAAAAGGCGAGGAAAGCACCGTAGGCTTCATCCGGGATGGACAAAACCTCAGCAGCACTATTGTTTTCTGATGGCGCGAATTCTGCACCTCGAAACCTCGGCTTCCGTTTGTTCGGTAGCCGTTTCTGAAGACGGGGAGCCGATAGCTTTGGCGGAACACGAAGAAAGCAATGCGCATTCCCGGGTGTTGTTCTCCCTGATACGAGACGTCCTTGAACAAGCTGGCTGGAAAAAGAGTGATCTGGGTGCCGTTGCGTTGAGTGCCGGTCCCGGGTCCTATACCGGACTTAGGATTGGGAGCTCAGCGGCTAAAGGGATTTGTTTTTCGCTGAATTTGCCCCTGATCGCCGTGGACACGCTTTCCGCAATGGCGTTTGGTGCTAAAAAGCGCTTGCCTGGATGCCTTGCCTATGTACCCATTTTAGACGCTCGCCGGATGGAAGTATACACCGCGGCATACGATTCAGGGGGGCAAAATGTCATGCCTCCGATAGCTGTAGTAATTGAGAATAATATGTTCTGCGCTCTATTGGAGGCCGGTCCGGTCCTTTTTGCGGGAAGCGGAGTTCAGAAGTGTATGCATCTGCTTGATCACAGGAATGCCCTGTTTGAAATCCATGCCAGACCCGGTGCGGAAGATATGTCTACTATTGCTCATAAAATGTTTATTAACAATGAGTTAGAAGACATTGCCTACTTTGAACCTCGATATTTAAAAACTTTCTGGAGCCCTGGGGCCGTTTTGCCCCGAAACATTTAAATGAAGGGCAAAGTATAAGCCAATAACCCGGATATGGGAACGTGTTGATGTCGAAAGTTATCTGAGGAGGGTTATAGGGGGACTAAGAAAGGGGATAAGGCAAATTTGCCAGATATGGCATATTTTTAACAGATCTAAACGGCTATTTACTAATTCATTAACCAAAGGTTTTCCTATGCTATCTGCTTCAAACACACTTAAGTTATCTAATTCAGACAAGGGAGAGATTAAACTGGACTACAATATTCTTCGCAAAGCCGTGTTGGTGTTGCGGTCCGTCAACCATAAGCTGCGTCAGTCAATGATCAAGCTGCTCGAAGAAAATGAGGAGATGACCGTAACCGAATTGTACGTTAAACTTCGCCTGGAGCAGTCCGTCGCTTCCCAGCACCTGGCTATCCTGCGTCGCGCAGGTGTGGTCAATACCCGCCGGGAAGGCAAATTCATCTATTATTCCCTGAACAAGGACCGGATTTCAGAAATTGCCGGGATGATTGATGAGTTGGTTGACTGAACTTTGCTACGATTTTAAAAAAAAGCCCTGCACAAAGCGGGGCTTTTTTTATTTATGGAATGAAAGGTCTAAAATTGTACGTTTAATATTTTAACCCCATCCATTTTGGGTTTTTATCTATGACAACACTGTCATTTTAACAACTTTTATTAACTTTGATTGTATAATAGTGTATAAATACCGAATTAAGACGGATACATAACCTGGTATATTTGTTCCACCAACAGGTTAGTTTTTTAGACTTCAGGCTGAACTCTTCACAGGACAAGAAAACCATAAGAAAGCTATGAGCAAAGCGAAAGAGAAAGGGGGTCGGAAAAAGAAGGTTTACTTTAAAGTAGATCAAAACAAACTTGACCGGGCTTCAGATATTATGAGGGCTTTGGCCCACCCATTGAGACTAAATATTCTTGAATTCATTGATAAGAATAAAGTCATCAATGTCAACAAAATTTATAACACCCTTCATTTAGAGCAATCCATTACCTCCCAGCATCTTAAAATTCTTCGGCAGGCTGGATTGGTAAGAACAAAGCGGGAAGGAAAGTTCATTTTCTATTCGTTGGAATACCCCACTATTCAGCGCGCAGCAGCCACGATAGAAAAGTATCTGTGACTTTGGCGTTGCCTGCGAGATAACCTCTTGTCATTATCCCGGGTACCAATAAAGGGTGCTCACGATGTGCAATTGATGGGCGGTTGATGGGCAATGACGGGTATTAGGATCAAAGGGCTCTTCTTGTAACCCTGTTTTAGGTTTTATAAACCCGATTGAGCGGATAACTCCAGCATCCGGTCTATTCCTTTTTTTGCCCTAAGGCGAAGCGATTCTTCCATTTGAATTTCAGGGGCTTCATACTTAAGCGTCAGATAAACTTTTAGTAATGTGTTTCGCTTCATGTGCGGACAATCATTGCAAGCACAGGTGTTATTGGGTGGTGCCGGTATAAATGTTTTATCCGGTGACCGTTTTTCCATCTGATGCAGAATTCCTGATTCCGTAGCTACAATGAAACTGCGGCCAGATGAGCTGGCAGAATATTTCAACAAGGCTGTTGTGGAGCCGATAAAATTTGCGTGCTGAAGCACTGCCGGCTCACATTCGGGATGCGCGATCAATTCCGCTTCCGGATGGCGGTGCTTTAGGCGAATAATTTTTTCTTCGCTGAATATTTCATGAACCATACATGTGCCGTTCCATAATACCAGATTTCTGCCGGTTTTCCTGGCTACATATCGCCCAAGATTGCGATCCGGGGCAAAGATGATGGGTTGTGATTCCGGAATAGATTCTACAATGGCGACTGCATTACTGCTGGTGCAAATGATATCACTTTGGGCTTTAATTTCTGCGGTACAATTGATATAAGAAATAACAAGGTGCCCGGGATGTGCAGCCACGAATTCGGCAAAAGCATCTGGCGGACAGGAATCGGCCAGGCTGCAACCCGCTTTGAGATCAGGAAGCAGGACTTTTTTCTGAGGACTTAAAATTTTTGCTGTTTCTGCCATAAAATGAACCCCGGCAAAAAGAATGATGTCGGCTGGCGTTGCTGCGGCCTGTTGAGATAAACCCAGGCTGTCACCGATGTAATCCGCAATATCCTGGATGTCCGCATCCTGGTAATAGTGGGCCAGAATAACCGCATTTTTTTCCTTCTTCAATCGGTCTATCTCCGTAAACAGATCCAAAGACGGATCAACCGGTAAATCGAGGTATCCGGTTTTTTCCAGATTTTGATACGCTATGGACAAACTGTGCACATCTGGCATGATTTCCTTTCTTTTAAAAAAATCTTGTAGTTCATCATTAATACTGTGGACTTGTCAGTTTCTTTTTTCCAAAAAACTTGCCTGGTAAGATGAACACCATAAGTAGATGCTTATCTACACGGTATCAACACGATAAACACCTTGTTTTGCTCAAAACTATGCTATTCTGCACACCCTGTGTATTCTGATCGTTGGGGGTAATTGCTTTTGGCAATTAGTCCTGAAATTGGGTGTCTTGCGGTGGATTTATGGGGGCTTATCCCCAATTCAGGCGATGAAGGCCATTCTAAAAAAAGTTCTTCCTTTTTTTCCACATTTTATATACGCCGGAAAGCGGTTTATGCAACATCGTTAAGGGCACAAAGTTCAGAACTTTATGAACTGGAAATCTTTGCATTATTAAGCGAAAACTTCTATTTAGCGATCTACAGTATTTGGTAGTTATCCCTTTTTCGGCATGCGGTAAAAGTTCATTTCTTCTACAAATCGGAATACTGGTTCCGTAAGGAGATACTTAACAGATTTGCCAGATTGGATTTGTTCGCGGATGAAAGAAGCAGAAACCTGGAGTTGAGGAACATCCATGAGGTGTACCCGTGCATGTTCCCGTAGTGCAGGCATCTCAAATCCTTGCCGTGGGTAAACAAACAAATCGTGATTTGCTAAAATCACCTGATAATTCTTCCATTTTTTGAGCGATTCCAGATTATCGGAACCCATCAGGAGGCTGAATTCATTTTCGGGGTATTTCTCGCCAAGGTGAGCAAGCGAGCTCGAAGG
>JANNSM010000109.1:0-2480 GCA_031402635.1 Bacteroidota bacterium
CGGGTTCCGGGTCAGGAGTCTGCGCTGAGCTTCGATTACCGTGCTCAGCAAACCCAGCTTCAGTTGTTTCTCAATGGCTCCGGAGCGGGACCCGGACGGACCGTTCCAGAAGATTTACGTGGCTCCGGTAGTCATCAATTACAACTTCGTTCTGGAAGCACCGGCGCTGATCAAAGACCATTTGCAGGAAATTGGTCGGGAGCGATTTTTTGTGGAACAGGATCGCTATTCAAGCTCAGGCAGAATTGCCCGTTTTATTCTCCGTTTTTTTACGGCCGGCTCGGATATCAGAATACGCTTCGGCGATCCAATGGATATCTTGGGCAATCCGGTTGATGAGCATGGCAACAGCCTGGACCCTGCCGGGAAACCAATTCCCCTGGTGGCGTATTTTCAGCATAACGGTCAACTCCGCGAAGATTCACAGCGCGATTTTGAGTACACGAAAATACTTTCAGAAAGAATTGTTCACGCATTTCATCGGTACAATACGGTAATGGCAAGTCATGTTGTGGCGTTTACCGCCTTTCGTCTTATTCAGAAACGCCATCCTGATCTGGACCTTTACCAACTCCTTCGCTTGCCCGAAGAAGATCGTCTGTGGGAATGGGATACCGTTGCTTCCGCAATGACCCGTGTTACTGCCGAAATCCGCTATCGCTGCGATCGTAATGAACTTTTCCGGGAACCCATTCTGGACCAGCCAACTGATATTGCCATGCGACATGGAATTAGAAATCTGGGTATCTACCACGACAAACGGGCACTGCGGATTAACAAACAAGGCAACCAGATCACTTCCGATGATTTGCGATTGCTGTATTTCTACCACAACCGAATGGATGGTTACGGTTTTGAACGCCATGTCTGAACAACCACCCGTAGGCGTCATCGGCGCAGGCAGCTTCGGCACTGCTGTTTCCAACCTTTTGGCGGAAAACAGCAAGGTCCTGCTTTATACCCGGAGTCCGGAACGGGCAGAAAAAATGCGCCGAGAACGCAGTAGCGGCGGACAGCGGCTTCATGATCAGGTAGAAATCACCGAGTCCCTGCACGAGGTGGCCGATCAATGCTTCCTGATTTTTCCCATTGTACCTTCCGAGAATTTTGCCGCCATGATCGGTGAATTGGCAGCTTTTCTCCGGCCAGACCACTTGCTCATTCACGGGACCAAAGGCTTGTATGTTGAATCGGGAACAGATCGCCTACAGTCCGACAGCAAGCTATCCCGGAAGCATGTGCTGACCATGACTGAACTGATCCTTCGTGAAACCGTCGTGCTGCGGGTAGGCTGTCTCCACGGTCCTAATCTAGCCTATGAAATCGCTGATGGGCTGCCTGCAGCCACCGTTATCGGCAGTCGCTTTGATGAAGTCATCAACGAGGGCAAACAGGCACTTCGATCAGGACGCTTCCAGGTTTACGGAAGTTATGATGTTCTTGGCATTGAATTGGCCGGCGTACTAAAGAATATCCTGGCCATAGGATCCGGTATGGTCAGAGGGCTTGAGCTCGGTGAAAATGCCAGAGCCCTGTTGATGACCCGAGGCCTGAGTGAATTGATTCACCTGGGAAAAATCCTGAATATTGATCCCCGTGCTTTCCTCGGTCTTGCCGGTATCGGTGACATCATTGCCACTTGCTCAAGCCCCCTGAGCCGCAATTATACCGTGGGCTTCCGGCTGGCGAAAGGGGAGAAACTGGAAAACATCCTTGAGAGTATGGAAGAAACTGCCGAGGGCGTTCATACCGTACAGGTTGCCCTTGGGCTGGCCAATGCGTATAGTGTCAGCACTCCCATTATCGCTATGCTTCACCGCATCCTTTTCGAAGACCTGCCGGCATCAGACGGTCTTCAGCGATTGATGAGCTACCGGATCAGCCGAGATGTTGATTTTATCTAATCTGGTATTCACGTTCTTTCCCCGGTATATCCCGGCCAGTCCAAAGAAAATTAAACCGAATAAATCTTCTGCGTAATGTCTATTCCGGAAATCCTAAACGAACTGGAAACCGAACTGCGCAGCGATGAAAGCAGTTTGCGTGAGTGGAATGTCTATTATTTCAATGTTCATCGGCGCAGGTATTTGCAGGATGCCAATACATTTCGGGAATACTATCAAGGTGGAAAAATTCTCGAAATCGGATCGGCGCCTTATCACGTGACCTATATGCTACACCGGATGAGCCCTGAAGTAACCGGCGTTGACATTGCCCCGGAAAGACATACAACGTTTATAGAGAAACTTGGATTGAACATTGAAAAATGCAATATTGAAACAGAACTACTTCCTTTTGCCGACAGGTCGTTTCACTATATCCTGCTCAACGAAGTCTTTGAACACTTGCGGATCAACCCGATTCAAACGCTCCGGGAAATCAACAGGGTACTGCACCCGAACGGTACGCTGATCCTTACCACTCCGAATCTCTATTCCATTCAGAATATCGTAAACCTTTTTCTGGGCAAGGGTTTTGAC
>JANNSM010000110.1:0-9754 GCA_031402635.1 Bacteroidota bacterium
CGGATGAACCCGCCATGATCAGATCTTCGATAACCGATCGCGGAACCGGTTGGCGGGCAAACATGCGCAGCGATCTGCGGCCTTCCAGTTCAGTGTTCAGTCTGGAAGCGCGGTTTGCCGTTTCCTCCGGCGAAAAATCCCGGGCCTGATAGGGGATAAACGGCAGTTCAGGATTCGCCATAACCCCTATCGACTAGCAATAGCCAGGCGGGACTGGATGTCCTGCAATTCCCCTTTGGGGATGGCGTCAATGAGTTTCTGCGTGTAAGGATGCTGCGGATTGTTATAGATCTCATCCGAAGGACCCATTTCTTCGATTTTACCCTGGTTCATCACCACCATCCGGTCGCTCATGAATTTTACCACACTTAAATCATGTGAGATAAAAATATAGGTAAAATTAAAGTCTTTTCGCAGCTCAATTAACAGGTTGAGTACCTGGGCCTGAACCGAGACATCCAGCGCGGAGACCGACTCATCACAAATGATGAATCGCGGGTTGAGGGCCAGCGCACGGGCAATACAAATCCGCTGCCGTTGCCCGCCGGAAAATTCATGCGGATAGCGGTTGAAGTGTTCCCGGGAAAGCCCGACCCGGTCAAGGAGTTCCATGACTCTGGCCTTCCGCTCCTGTTCGCTGTCGAGCATCCGGTGAACATTGAGTGGCTCCATGATGGCATTGCCAATGGTCAGGCGGGGATTGAGCGAGGAATACGGATCCTGAAAAATGATTTGCATGTCCTTGCGTTTCTCGGTCAACGCCTTTTTAGAGATGTTAATCAGATCAACGCCATCCAGTTCCAATGTGCCTTCGTGTGGGTCAACCAGCCTGATGATGGTACGGCCGAGCGTGGTTTTCCCGCAACCCGATTCCCCGACCAGACCCAGGGTTTCGCCGGGGTAAACATCAAAGCTCACGTCGTCAACCGCCTTGACCCAGGCCTGGGGCCGTCCCAAAATATTCCGCTTTGAAGGAAACCAGGTCTTCAGGTTTCTAACCTTGAGCATGGGCACCTTTTGGTGCAGGGCTTCCAGGCGGGCTTTAGTTGTTTCAGGGGATACCGTTACCGAGTCAATCAGTTTGGCAACGGAATGGGCTTTTTCGATCAGGGAGCCGTCAGGCAGTTCCTCCATGAAATCGGCAATGACCGGCAGTTTGCTAAGCCGTTTACCAAGTGGCGGACGACAGGCCAGAAGACCTTTGGTGTAAGGGTGTTGCGGGTTGGAGAAAATCTCGAGAACCGAACCCTGTTCCACAATGCGCCCTTTGTACATCACAATCACCCGGTCAGCCACTTCAGCAATAACCCCGAGGTCATGGGTGATGAAAATGATGGATGAATTGATTCGCGTTTTAAGGTCAGCCATCAGGTCCAGAATGGTTTTCTGAACCGTCACATCCAATGCCGTGGTGGGCTCATCGGCAACCAGAATGCCCGGATTGCAGGACATGGCCATGGCAATCATAACCCGCTGTTTCTGACCGCCGGAAAGCTGGTGCGGATAAGAAGAAATCATCCGTTGAGGGTCGGGCAACTGCACCTTTTCAAAAAGTTCGAGGGTTCGTTCGCGGGCTTGCTGACGGGAAACTTTCTGGTGCAGGGTGATCGCTTCCATGACCTGGTCACCACAGGTAAAAACAGGGTTGAGCGATGTCATGGGCTCCTGAAAAATCATCCCAATCTCATTGCCCCGGTAGCGGCGCATATCGGCTTCAGGCAGCGTGGCAAGGTCAACGGTGCCATCCTTGCCGTGATAAAGCATCTGGCCGCCGGCAATGCGGCCCGGCGGATTGGGAATGAGTCGCATCAGGGAAAGGCAGGTCACCGATTTGCCGGAACCCGACTCACCAACAATTCCCACGGTTTCACCCCGGTGGATCTCAAAACTGACATCGTTGACCGCAATGGTCTTGCCTTCCTCGGTTTGAAATTGCGTAACCAGGTTTTTAACCTCCAGCAGCAGGGAATGGTCCATAGGGGTGAAAATAAAGGAATTGCGGGGAGTAGGGAAACACTTGGTTTTTTAATACCCGGCGTTACGCCCCGATCTGAATTGCCAACTGATTTGCCAGGATCTGATTTAATGATGCAGCCTCAAGCCCGTTACGCTTTCGTTTGCTCCTGTTGACAGGTATTCAAACGACTACCACGGCATCATCCCCAAGGGCCTGACGATCGCGAAGATACAGGAGGATCCGGGCGGTGCTGACCACATCCCGGGCGCAGTAGGCGGCAATTCGCTCCAAATCATTGTCCTGCCAGAACACACGGCCAACCTGACTGCCGTCAATGTCTGATTTTGGGCTGGGAATCCCGAAAACCGCAGCCAGCAATCTCAGCGAAGCAAAGCTTCTGCGATCGCCAAACTGCCACAATTCCAGGGTGTCAATATGGGGAACTTCCCAGGGCTTCAGTCCGGCAATGTCAAGCTGAGCCGGTAATTCCATGCCGTGAATCAGCATTCTCCGGCACAGATACGGAAGGTCAAAGGCTTTGATGTTGTGCCCGCACAGCCGGTGGCGGTTCAGCGAAGGGTAATGTTTGCCAAAAACCTGGGCCAGTTCTTCCAGAACCAGTTGTTCATCAGGGTGGGCGATGGTCTTAACCCGAAAATTCAGCCCACTGCGGGTTCGGATAAAATACCCGAGGGCCACACAAATGACCTGCCCGAATTCCGCGTAAAGGCCTGCCCGCTCTGTGTACCATTCGGACAGATCGGCGCCCTCCGGCGCACGGCTGCCTTCGCGATCCTGCCAGATTTCCTGCAGTTCAGGGGGCAACCCGGCAAAATTTTCAGACAGGGGAACCGTCTCAATGTCGAAGAACACCAGGTCTTCCAGATTGACGCTTTTCAGAAGACGCATAATCAGCAGGTTGGGAAAGCAACCGGACTAAAATCGGGGAAGTCCGGTTTGGTCACGGAAGTTCCGGTTTTTGAGCCAGCAGAAAAAGTTCCCGGCCTGCGCGCGGGGCAATACTGTTTGCGGCAGGCTCCAGCTTCTCGATGTTAAAAAGCGTGCTGAAAATGCCCTGGTACTCTGCGGAACTCCCCCCAAAAGGCGGGCGGTCCTGGTTCAGCGGATCATCAAACAGCAAACCGACCAGGTAACCACCCGGTTTGAGCAACCGGTGAACGTGACGGGCATAGTCTTCCCGCAGAGAAGGATCCAACGCACAGAAAAACGTCTGTTCAACCACCAGATCGTAGGGACCCTGATGGGCAAAAAAATCGGCATAGAAAAGGTTTGTCCGGGGAAAATCAGGAACTCTGGACGAAAAATCGTCGAGCGCAGGGCGGGACCAGTCCAGCATATGCACGTTGCGGAATCCCTTATTCCAGAGGTATTCACCCTCATAAGCCCGGCCACAGCCCGGAATTAGGATCCTCAGATCCCTGTTTTCCAACTGGTCGAAAAAAGCTTTTAGCGGTGTGGAAACGTGGCCGATGTCCCAGGCAGTTTCCCCGAGCGCATAGCGCTCGTCCCAGAATTCGCTGTTGAGGTTCATTACGATTTTGTTACTGTTAACTAATACGCTTGATTAATACACTTGATTAATACACTTGATTAATATATTTATTTAACACCCTTGATTCACAAAAAGCCACCGTGTTCATTGGCTGTTTTTTTTTGTCAACAGGGCTCATCACTCCCTCAATGTTACCGCAGAAATCCGGACCCGCAGCAATCCGTCAGGACGTCAGCCTGCCTGTTCCTTCGTGCCTTGTCAATTTCTGTTAATTTCGCCATTAGCGAGATTGGTTTACAGACCTGATAAAAACCAGTTTGCTAATGACGAAGGCATAGATCGGACATCGAAAGCGGACATCGAAAGCGGACATTAAATTTGTCAGCGAAATCGAATGACGAAATCGGGAGGTAAAAGCGGACATCGAAAATTGAATGGAAATGAACGATACGAATACTGAAGAAAAGAAAAAGGACCGGGGTCCTTTTATGTATATCATTTTAGTTCTTTTACTACTGCTCATCAACGGCGGTTTGTTTTACAGCACTTTTCAGAACAAGGAAAAAAATAACAAACTCAACGAACAAAAGGAAGAGGCCAACCGGATGATCCAGGACCTCAATGCCGAAGTCAATGATTATTTACTGAGGCTTGAAACTTACCGCACCGACAACGAGGAACTGATCGGCATCCGGGACAGCCTTAAACAAGTCGTGCTGTCAAAACAAAAGGAAATTCAAAAAGCCCTGCACGAGAAAAATTTTTCCGCGGCCAAACTCTCGGAGATTCAGGCCATGCTCAACGATGCACAAATGCAGATCAATGCATTAAAATCGGATAAGAACCGGTACATCGCGCAACTGGATTCCACATCCAATGCGCTGGAACTTCTTCAGTATAACTACGATACCCTGTCACAGCGTTATACGCTCACGGCCGGTGAATCCAGGACCATGCGATCTCAGCGCGATTCCATCGCTTCTATAGGCTCAATCTTACAGGCCATCAATATCAGCGGCACCGGAATCAGAGGGCTCAAAAGCGGCAACGAAACCGAAGCGCCCAGAGCCAAACGGGCCGAGCAACTAAAAATTTGTTTTGACCTGCTCGAAAACCGCCTGATCGGCAAGGGCAGTCAAACCCTGTACCTGAAAATTACCGGTCCCGGAGGCCTGACCCTGGCCCAGGGAGAAAATGTGTTTATCAACCGGGAGAACGGCGAGGAGTCCATGTACTCCAACCGCTTCACCTTTGATTTTCAAAATGATCCAACCCAGCGATTTTGCACCTACTGGGAACAACCATCCGAGTTCCTGACCGGCATGTATAAAGCCGAGATTTACCACAAAGGCTACCTGATCGGAGAAACCGAATTCGAATTGAAATAGCCCCGGACCGGGGCGGTGTCGTCAGAAAATTGCCCGGAGTTGCGCGCGTCCGATATGCGCCACGGGTGCATCGCCGGTCTTGCGTCCTTCATAATTCAGCCCCAGTTGCAGGTAGCGCGACAACTTTCGGTCATAGCCGATATTCCACAGGTAATTGGTGCCGTTCTGCAACCCCTCGAGCATGGCAAAAGCCACGGGACTGGCCGCCTCGCCGGTAAAATCAACCAGCACCACCGAACTCGCCAGATCGAGACTGCTCTTTCCCACAAGGTTGTAACGGGCCTCCAAACCTGCGGTCTGGCTGAACAGACGTTCAATCCCGAGGTCGTTGCTGCTCCTTTCCAGGCCGTAGTTTAATCCGATCCGGTAGGCGGTTCCAGCCTGGTAATTCACCTGAATTCCAGCCTCCTGAAAAGGCAGTTCGTAGTCTCTGGTTTCAAAGGCTTCTGAGGCAAGCAGGCGTTGGCCCAGCCGCCCTTCGACCCGCATGTTAAAACGCTTGCTGAGCGCAGCCCGCAAAATCAGTTCGTGGTCCCGGTTGCGCCGGTCTTCGGGCCCGCCAACCAGCAGGCTCAGGCTTCGGTTGTCCTGCCAGGTGTATTCCAAAGCAAAGTCCGGGCGGCTCCGGTTAAACCAAACCGTATTCCGGAATACGTTTGAAAGGCTGACCAGTGAAGTGTCGGCAAACGTGTTCTTCAGCGGTCTGTACGCGTCGGCTCCTGCGCCTTCCAGCACTTTTCGGTTGAGCTGCCAGATGGATTGCCCGGAAAAACGGGTGAGAAAACCGGCAAAGCCCTTGGCGTCAAACCATTTCGCTTTAGGCTGAAAACTCAGCGAATACTGCGTGTTGAGCACATCGGCCTGCACGTATTCTTCCGTTGGCGTATAGACGCGGATGTAGTTGGCCTGGTCTTCAAACGCAGCCAGCTCAAATTCATCGAGCTCTGCAACGCCGTTGCCGTTGTAGTCGTTCCAGGTAAACTGCCCCTCACCGGCAGGCACCTGAACATAAGCAAAACTCCGCCGGGGTTCACTGGCCGTGCCGAATTCGTAAAGCAGATCACCACTGAAAAGCCCTTTCCACGCCTCAAAACCGTATTCCAACCTGCCCAGAATCGCCTGCCCGGCATCTGCAGTAATGAGCGCTGAATCCACGATATTAAGATCCCGCCAGGTGAAGGTCCAGTTGATGCGTTGGTTTTTCAGGGATCCCAACCGCCCGTTGATCAGAATCTCATGGGCTACCGCGGACAACTCCAGCCGGTCACCGGCATTGCCCTTATCGCGGCGCAGGCGGTGGGTCAGCACGATGCCGTTTCGTCCGGAATCTGCCGTGCCCAGGCTGGTCTGGGAAAGATCGTAGTAAATGGTTCCGCTGATCAGCGAATCGCGGTCCGGGGTTTGGAACCGGATATCATCCATTTCGCCATACCAGCGCAGGGTCAGGCCTTTCAAGGTCTGGCTCAGATCGGCGCGGGGGCGGAAGAAAACGGAATTGGCCGAGTCCGTTACTGCCCGGAGATAACTGCCGGTGAGCGATGCGCGAAAACCGCCCTGCCTGAACACGGCATTTCCTCCGTGACGCCACCCCGAGTAAGCGCCAGGCTGCTGAAAATGGTCCAGCCGGTAGCCCAGTCGGCGGTCTGCCCCACGCTGCACTTCGAGCCCGCCGCTCAGCCAGTGTTCGTCGAGTATCGCAGCACTGTTTCCGAGATTCCAGTCCCGGTTGAACTCCACGGGCCGGTAATTTTCGACCGGTTCAAGCCGCGCATCGGCAAACTCATAACGGGCGTCAGCAATGAGTTTCCAGACGGCGGTAGAACCCGTTTGAGTTGGGGTGGAGCTGCTGTCTTCCCGCCATGCCTCGCCTCCCAATTCCAAATCACCGCCTCCCGATGACCGGGTGCCCAGTGGGATCGCCTGCCGGAAACCAAGGTGCAGTCCCATCCCGGCATCGTCGGCATTGTTTAGGGGAGAAAACGTATTGACATCCCGGTGGCTAATCGCAACTTCGGCGGTCCATTCGCCTTCCTGAAAAGGCCTCCAATCGGCCCCAAGCGTCACGAGCTGGCGCGAAAGCGGCGCCGGAAGCAGCCGAACCGGCTCAAAATCACCCCGGGTAATTCCAGCCACCGGCGCCACCCATTCATAGACCCGGCCGTTGGCCACGGCCGGGGCAAGCCGGTAATTTCCCAGCCCTGGTCCCAACTCGGTAAACGATACCTGGTAAAGTGCCTCCGAAGCGTCGGTGGTAAAAACAAAAACCGTATCAAATCCGAGGGTATCTACTACCCGGTACAAAATGCGCCCGGGGTCAAAAGAAGCGGTATCGAAGGCCGGCGCAAGGGCGAGTTGAATGCTGTCACCGACGCTTTGCAGAATGTTCCGGTCGGCATTGCTGAGCGGAATATCCAGCGTCTGGTTGCGGGCATCCTGTTCAGTAAATGCATTTAAGCGAAGATCGAGTTTTCCGGATGCATTCGTATAGCCGATCTGGCCGGAGGCAAGGGAGCGAAAGTAGCTGCGCTCTGAATACTCAAATTCAATCTGAAGCCTTAAATCTTTAGTGATGATGCGATTTGGTGTGAAAATAACTTCGCCGGCGTTGTAGTCAATCACGTAGTCGTTTTCCGCACCCCGCCGCAACAATTCACCGTCAATGTAAATCCGTTCTGAGCCTGCCAGCACAATGATGAAGCGCTCATTGTTGTTACCCCTGAGCAGATAAGGACCCTGGTTTCCTTCAACCGGGGTAAGAAACTGCCGGCGGTACTGCCCCCGCGCGACGGCAGCGCTGGCTCCAAAGGTCAGTTGGCCCGCACCGGCCGGCTTCACGGCACCTCGGTACTGCGCCCCCTGGAGCCGGCGGAAGACGTTCAAAAAATAACTTTCCGGCCTCCGGAGTTCAAAATCGCCAACGGTCAGTTCGTGCGGGTCACGCCGCAGCCGGATGAAAACCTTATCAAATTCCTGAAGTTGCTGCGTATTGCCTTCCGGCTGCACGGGAATGTTGTTGTCCGTGATCGCCGCTTCAATTTCCACGTCTCGCAACATGCCGCTGAGCTGTAGGTTCAGTGCGGAGTTCAACACCACGTCCTGCCGATTGCCAAAACTGAGCCCGCGAGAAAAACTGCCGCTGTAGTCCAGTCCGCCCATATCCAGGTAACTGCGCTCGCCGTACCGGTCCGGTAAATAAGTGTAAGGGTTTTCCAGAATATCCAGCGTGTCAAGGCCCTCCCGCGCCTTGTGGGCTAAACGGCGACTGAAATCCAGCGGAAACACGCGGTATTCAGCCAGGAGGCTGTCCGGTTTTTCCCCCGGTTTAAAAATAATTTGCGACGAGGCGGGAATCAGGTAGTAATCAGCCCCTTCGAGCAGGCGAACCGTATCCGGAAAGTCGCGCGGCCCAATAAATCCAGGCCGGGCAACCTTCCATGCCTTCAAACTTCCCGGGATCAGCGACAGAGTATCGAGGCGAAGCGTATCCGGGGGAAATTGAAAAGACCGCACCCGGAGGTTGTCCGACTGGGCGTGCAGGCTTGTTCCGGCGCCAGCCGACAGGGCGAAAAGCCCGATCAACCTGATCAAAACGACGATATGGGAACGGGCTCGAAGCAATTGGGCAGCTTTCTTACGGCTTTTGGCGGGGGTTGCCGCCGCCGCGGATGGTCAAACTTAGCCGGGAAGCGTTGAATTGCTGCCTGGGTTGCCGACGCAGGCGCGGTGGATAATAACGCCGGGCGCGCAAAAAAAACGTTCAACACCGGCCTTCCGGCAAATGATGAAGGCCTTTGGGTCTTGTTTTAATAAATGCGACCGGACAGCAGATAATTGCGCACATAGTCAGAAATGCCTTCCTCCAGGCTCCGGAAAGGCGCGGCGTATCCGGCCGATCGCAGCTTGCCCATGGAGGCTTCCGTAAAATACTGATACGTTTCCCGAATATCTTCCGGCATATCGGTGAACACGATATTTTCCGGAAGTTCCATGGCGTGGAAAACCGCTTTGGCCAGGTCCAGAAAAGTGCGCGACTGGCCAGTGCCCAGATTGTAAATCCCGGAATGAGCCCGGTGGTCAACAAACCACTCCAGCACATCCACTACGTCGCGCACATAAATAAAGTCACGGCGCTGCTGCCCGTCGGCAAAGTCAGGGCGGTGGGATTTAAAGAGCCGTACCGATCCGGTTTCGCGAATTTGCCCAAAGGCATGCCAGACCACGGAAGCCATTCGACCTTTATGATATTCATTGGGACCATAAACGTTGAAAAACTTCAGGCCAGCCCAAAAAGGTGGAGACTGACCGGTTTCGGTATTCTCAAGCGCCCAAACGTCAAACTGCTGTTTGGAGTCGCCGTAAGGATTCAATGGCCTGAGCAGCGAAATGCGGGCGTGATCATCACTGTAGCCGAGCTTCCCGTCGCCATAAGTAGCCGCCGAAGAGGCATAGACCAGGGCCAGGCCTGCCTGCGCACAGCAACGCCAGATCCGCTGCGAGTAATCCACATTCAGACGATCAAAAACGGCGCGGTCAAATTCCGTGGTATCCGTTCGCGCCCCCAGGTGAAAAACGAGGTCAACTTCGGTGGCGTGCGCTTCAAGCCAATCGGGAAATTCAACACGGGGAATTTGCAGGGCGAAACGCTTTTCGGCCAGGTTGCGGTCTTTTTCCGGATGTCCGAATTCATCCACCAGCACCAGCCGGTGATGTCCGCGCCGGTTCAGGCGGCTGACCAGAGCGCTGCCAATGAAACCGGCAGCTCCGGTGATGACCAGGTAAGGGGGTGAAGGCAAAGCTGTTGCAGAAAAAAGGGTACGAAATACGGAGCGCTGCGAAGATAAGGGCGTACCGGGTTTCCTGCCGGCTCGCCGCAGCCAGCGTAACGGCGAGTATCTG
>JANNSM010000111.1:0-8661 GCA_031402635.1 Bacteroidota bacterium
TCCTTGCGGATGACCGCTTTCAGCGAACCGGCATCCAGTTCAAGACGGTCTGCCAGGACAGTCAGCGCAGAAGTCGAGGGCGTTGCAGAAACACTGAGGGTTGTGGTCCAGGCCAGCGAGGTATCCGGACGCGGAGCAGCCTCAATAATATCCGGTGCAAATGCCCGGATACCCAGGGCTTGACCGGAAGCGGGAAAAACCAGCAAAGTTGTTCCGTCAAAAAGGTGGCTGGCGTAGCCACCACCGGAAGCACCGGCAGCCAGTGGCCAAAACATGTCTGAACCATCGGCATCGCGGCCAACTACAGAAGCGTCTTCATTGCGGAAAAGGAAGGCCAGGTGGGAGGCGGCATCGCCGCCGGGCAATCCGTAGAATTCCCGGATGACAAACTGGATGCTGTACAAATCAGGACCAATGGAGTCCATCAGTACGGCAGAGTCCGCAACTCCCCAGTCACTGACCACATATTGCCAGTCGCTGCTGTCGCTGCTTGAAGAGGTGAGCAAACCGGTATGGGCGTAAACATTGCCGGTGAAGCCTGCCAGGCTGGCGTTTCCCAGCGTTGCATCAAAAATGACGGTAACCGTATCGTCCAGTCCCGGTAAGACCGGGCTGACCGACAACTGCGCCTGCGTTGCTGAGACCATCAGGTTCCCAGTCAGAAGCAGAACAAAGAAACGGGCTGCAAACATCAGGCGGCGTTGAGAGACGTCCAAAGGCAAGATAACCTGAACAGCTCCTACTTGGCAAAGCTCACCGCGCGGTGTTCGCGGATCACCGTAACCTTGATATGGCCGGGGTATTGCATTTCTTCCTGAATCCTTTCAGAGATCTGGAAAGAAAGCTCCTCTGCCCGCTGGTCCGTGACCTTTTCACTGGCTACAATGACACGAAGTTCGCGTCCTGCCTGGATCGCGTAGGCCTCGTCAACCCCGTCATAACTCAGGGCCAGTTTTTCAAGGTCTTTGATCCGCTTGATATAGCTCTCCAACATTTCGCGGCGCGCTCCCGGCCTGGCGCCGGAAATGGCATCACAGGCTTGAATGATGGGCGAAATGAGGAATTTCATTTCCATCTCGTCGTGGTGGGCTCCGACGGCGTTAACGATGGCCTTGTTTTCTCCGTATTTCTCGCAGAGTTTGGCACCGAGTAGCGCATGGGAGAGTTCGGATTCTTCTTCCGGAACCTTGCCGATGTCGTGAAGCAGGCCGGCCCGCTTGGCCATTTTGGCGTCCAGACCGAGCTCGGCGGCCATGGTGGCGCAGAGGTTGGCGGTTTCGCGGCTATGCTGGAGCAGGTTTTGACCGTAGGAAGAGCGGAATCGCATCCTGCCGACCGCCCGGACGAGTTGCGGGTGAAGTCCGTTAACGCCCAGTTCAATGACCGTGCGCTCACCGATTTCCATGATGTGTTCTTCCATCTGCTTCTGCGTCTTCTTGACGATCTCTTCGATCCGGGCCGGGTGAATCCGGCCGTCAGCCGTGAGACGTTCAAGCGACAGCCTGGCAACCTCTCGGCGAACGGAGTCAAAGCCGGAAATAATGATGGCTTCCGGGGTATCATCAACGATGAATTCCACGCCGGTAGCCGCTTCCAGGGCTCTGATATTCCGGCCTTCGCGGCCGATGACCTGACCTTTCTGGTCGTCGCTTTGCAGGTGGAAAACCGAAACGGAGTTTTCAATGGTCTGCTCGGCAGCAGTGCGCTGAATGGTTTGGAGGATGATTTTTTTGGCCTCTTTATTGGCTTGCAGCCGGGCTTCATCCGTGATCTGCTTGATTTGTCCCATTGCCTTGGTGCGCGCCTCGGCCTTCAGCGATTCCATGAGTTCCGAGCGCGCCTCATCTGCGCTGAGCTGGGCCAGCTGCTCCAGTTTTCGCACGTTTTCGCCGTGCGCCCGGTCCACTTCTTCTTTGCGCAGCTTCAGGGATTCGATATGTTGCTCCAGTTGTTCCTGCAGCAATTCCATCTCCTTTTCCTTCCGCTTCATCTTCTCGCGCTCTTTGGACAAATCCTTGTCGCGTTGCTTGAGTTTGTTGTCGCGGTCTTCAACCAGACGCTCGCGTTGTTGGAAGCGCCGGTCCGCGGCGGCTTCCTGTTTTTCCAGATGGGCCTGAGCTTCGAGCTCCCTGGCTTTCAGGAGAGTTTCCGCCTCGCGTTTGGCGGTTTTGATAATGTTGGCGGCTTCGTTTTCCGCTATTTCGCGCTGTTTGGCGGTCTGGCCAAAGACAAATTTCCCGATGATCAGGCCAACGAGAAGGCCGACGACCGCCAGGACTACGCATAGAATGACATCCATGTATCCCGGTTTTAGGGTCCGATAAAAAGGACGTACAACTCCAGCGAAATCCGTTGCGCGATCGTTGCGCGGTCAGGGAGACAATACCTGGTTGAGCCGGGAATCCAAATCGGAAATACGATCCATCAACGCGTTGTCCTTGATGACGAAATCGGCTTTGGCGCTCAATTTTTCAACCATAAACATGAGCGCGGACATCGCCAGGTAATCCTGCTTGTCTTTTGCCGAATATTGGGTCTGCAGGTCTTTGACCTTATCGTTGATCATCTTGGCCGCACGACGGACATATTCTTCCTCCGAGGGCTTCACTTTCAGTCTGTATGGACGGTCGCAGATATTGACATTAATATTGATCAATTCCTGAGCAGGTTCCATACAGCGTTTCTTGTCCGGGTTGGTTTGTCTGAATCCAGCCGCCAGTAACGACCGCAAACGGTCGCTGGGTACGTTCGTGTAAAGATAACATTAATTAGAAACAGCGGGCGAAACGGGACTCGAGCCGGTCTTCAGGAACTCAATAGCGCAATACAGCGGTCAATTTCCTTGATGTATTCCGTGACTTTTTGCCTGATGGCCGTTCGGTCTTCGCCTTCCGGCCCGTCGTGGGTAATTTCCCGAACGGTGCGCAGCACGGTGATCTTGTCATCGAGATCCCGGATTTGCTGGTCACGCGCCTCTTTCAGGCGGCGCAGCTCCTCATTTTCTAATTTGAGCTGGGTATTTTCTTCCCGGGCCTTGGCGAATTTGACCAGCAGCGTTTCGACCTTGTCAAAAAGGTTGGCAAACTTAATTGATAGATCTTCCATCAGCGGCGAATAGTTGCATTGAGTTCAGTTTCATAAGCATGGATCAGATTTTGCATCACCTGATCCACCTGGTTATCGGTGAGCGTGGCCTGATCATCGCGAAAAGAGAGTCCGATTCCGTAAGACTTCCGCCCTTCGCCAAGATTTGCTCCTTCGTAGGCATCAAACAGAAAAACTTCCCGCAGCAATTTGCCTCCTTTCTTCCTGGCGATCGCTTCCACATCCCGGAAGGCGGTTTGCCGGTCCAGAACCAGCGCGAGGTCTCGCCTCACGGACGGGAAACGCGATAGCGGCTGGTATTGCCCGGTGCCTTTCCGGTTGCTTCCATCCACCCGGTCCCAGCGAAACGCTGCGTAAAATACCGGTATCCGAAGGTCAAAAAGTGCGGTGATTTTGCTGCTGACTCGTCCAAAAGATACCGTTTTTTCGCCTTCCAATAAATAATCCTGACCGTATTCCAGCAGCGGATGGCGGGCGTACCCGGCACTCTGCACGGGGCATCCGGCTTTTTCCAGCACCTGTTCAACAATACGCTTCAGGTCGAAGTAATCCTGCGCCGCAGCGGGGTTTCGCCAGCTTTCCGGGCTTTTGTTCCCGCACAGCCACAGGCCGAGTTGCTCCGGCTCGTTGAATGCGCCTTTTTGTTGCTCAAACACTTTTCCAAACTCAAACAGCCGGAGATTTTCCTGGCGCCGGTTGACATTGCGGGCAATACTTTCGAGGCCGCCAAACAGCAAATCAGGACGAAGCACATCCAGCTCGGCGTTCAGGCTGTTAGCCAGCCAGACGGTCTGGTCGGTTATGGAATCGTCCAGCCCCTGCAGGTAGCGGGAGCGGGTGATCGGGTTGCTAAAGATTTCCCGGTAGCCGGCGCCGTTTAAAAACTGTGCCATCCGGTAACGCCCCTGCTCGGCGCGGTCAGCCTGCACAGCGACAATATTACTTCTAAGGGCATCCGGCAGCGGAATGCGGTCCATCCCGTAAACACGGAGCACTTCTTCGGCCAGATCGGCTTCGCGAAGCACATCGGTTTTATCGGTGGGTACCAAGACCTCCAACGCATCGGGGCTTTCGTTTTTTACCGTCATGCCCAGACGTTCAAGAATTCCGGACACCTCGGGTTGTGGAATGGTCGTTCCAATAAGACGATTCAGATTTTTCCAACGCAGACGAATCAGTCGGGGAATAACCGGGTTCGGGTAAAGGTCAATCAGGTCAGAAGCAACTTCTCCTCCGGCAACTTCCTGCAGCAGCGAAACCGCCCGCTTCAGTACGTCAACCGTCATGTTGGGGTCAGTGCCTTTTTCAAAATGCGAGGCGGCTTCGGTTCTCAGGCCATGAGCGGTGAAACTCCGCCGGATCCAGCGAGGGTCAAAGCAGGCGCTCTCCAGAAAAATAGCGGTGGTGCTTTCCCGGATCCCGGAACCCAGTCCGCCATAAATTCCTGCCATACACATCGGGTGGTCGGCATCGCAGATCATCAGGTCTTGGGCGCTCAGGGTTCGCGTTTCACCGTCGAGGGTGACAAAAGCCTTACCCTCCGGCAGCGTCGTGACCCGGATCTCCCCGCCCTTGATCTGGCTGGCATCAAAAGCGTGCAGCGGTTGCCCGTATTCGTGCAGGATAAAATTGGTGACGTCAACAACATTGTTGATGGAGCGAACGCCAATGGCGGCCAGGCGCTTTTTGAGCCATTCCGGCGAAGGGCCGATGCGCAGCCCACTCAGCGCAATGCCCGAATAACGGGGACAGGCCTCATGGTTGAGGACGCTTACCTTCAGATTTAAACTGCCATTTGAAGCGGGCAAATCGGGAATTGGCGGAAGTTTCAGCTCGGCTTTATAGCCTCTTGACAGCAGCGCGGCGAAAAGGTCTTTAGCGACTCCGAGGTGACAAAAGGCATCCGAGCGGTTTGGCGTCAGTCCGATCTCCAGAATATGATCCCGTTCCACGCCGAAATAAACGGCGGCCTGCATGCCCACCGGCGTATCATCCGGCAGAACCAGGATACCGCCGTGATCTTGCCCAAGCCCGATTTCGTCTTCGGCGCAAATCATGCCTTCTGAAGCCTCTCCCCGGATTTTGGCTTTTTTAATGGTGAAGGGTTCCCCTGTGCTGGGATAAAGTGTAGCGCCGGGAAGCGCAACCACCACCTTCTGGCCGGCAGCGACGTTTGGCGCGCCGCAGACGATTGGAAGAGGCTCTCCGGTTCCGGCATCCACCGAGGTAATCCGGAGTTTATCGGCATTGGGATGCGGTTCGGCACGGAGCACTTTTCCGACAACCAGCCCTTCGAGACCTCCTGGAATGGACTGGTAAGTTTCCATGCCATCAACTTCCAGTCCGATACTGGTGAGCATGGCGGCGATCTCCTCCGGGACGAGGGAACACTCCAGGTATTGGCGCAACCAGGTAAGAGAAATTTTCATCGGTCTTCAAGAAACGGGCTCGGCTCCCCGCGGCATTTTAAAAGCAGGCAAACTTACGGAAAGTCGTGGTTTCGGGTAGTGGGTGCGGGCGGGCGGTAGGCGGGTGCGGGCGGCGGCGCGGCTACCCTGACTTCAAACCTGGTCAGGGTTTTGCATGGGCGACCTGCAAGACGGATTTGTTATCCGGTTCGCCCAGGTGAATAAAGGCCACAACGTCCAGCTCATTGAGATTCCATTGGCTTGGTAGGTCAACACGATAACCTTTTCGGATTACGCGGCCAACTTCCGTTGTGTTGGTGATGAGCTCACCGGTAGCCGGGGTGGGCATTTTTCGCAGCACTTCATTGTGAACGTAGTCGTCTTGTTTGCCGGTGTTGGTTTGTTGCGGATCTACTATGCCGCTTTCCAGGACCATGACGCTGATCCGGGTAGCTTCACTGACGGTTTCCAGGAAATGCGCCTGCACAATGATGCTCAGGGTGCGGCGGACCGGATCGAGATTGGTTTCAAGGCTGACGTTGACTATGGGCGGCTCGGTCAGTTGCTCTTCAACGTACCCGGTCCATTTGGAGGTGATCAGCAACACAGCCGGTTCAGCGGCAAATTGCACGCGGTTCACCGTGCCGATCGGCCAGATCGTGGTTGGTCCGATAAGGGCGTCAATGGCAAACGCTTCATCCGTGCGAAAATCCTCGTCACTATTGGGAAAAGCCCCTTCGAAATAATTGTGCTCCGACACGGAAACCACCTGTCCGGGATGGCTATCGCTAAGCGATTTGGCCAGGCTGTGTGCCGTGGGGCAGTTCACACATTGCACCCCGGTGAAGTCTTCGAGCAGCACGACCCGGTCTTGAGCCGTGGGAATGACCGGATCCACATAAGTAGTGTCCAGGGTCAGGGAAGGACCAACCACAAAAGGGGTTTCTTCCTGGCAGGAAGGGCTTGATAAAAGAGCCGGCACCGCGAAAAGGATCCCGCCAATTCGACCTAAAATCTTTTGTAAAGAATTGGAGAACAAGGGTTTGCTAATCATGCTCAAGGTCAGAAACTGGAAGTTACGCCTATTTTGACACCGTTGAAAGCCGGTTCAAAGCGGCAAACACCACCGGTGCAGACGATCCCTTCAACCTGACGGGAATAGCTCAGGTAGAAGCGGTTGGCCTTTTGCGTGTAGGACGTGAAAAAAGTATAATAGTGGATTTTTCCCGGACTCTTTTCCGTGGGTTTGAAATTGTACATATCGGCAGCAGAAACCGAGAAATGGGGCGCCAGGTTGAACTCCAAAAGCCCGTAAATCCAGGAGCCGAAGTCGGCATCATTGTTCATGTATTGCAATTCAAGTCGAAGGGATTTTCGCCGGTCCAGTTTGTAGAGAAATTCCGCAAAGGGCGTAATCGTAATTACATTTTTTACACCGGGTTTATTTTCATAAAATTCCTGGTTATAAATCACGTTCTGTCCGCCGAACAGCAGCTTCCATTCTGACTTGAGCCGGACTTCGAGCTCGGCATAGATCTCGCGGAACAGATTGCTGTTGTCCAGGGTTCGGATGTCTGAAAAATTACCGGTAAGCGTATAGCCTTTGACCGGGGTGTAGATGACGTCCAGCTCATAGCCGATTTCACCCCGATCCTGAGCAACGGCGTTGTACCGGGCCGGCAGGCGGTAGGAATTTTGGCGGGTTAGTGTTGGCAGATAGTTGAAAATGCCGTTGAGCAATTGCTCGTTGGGAGAGGTGCGCAATACAAACGAATTGACCCGGCGAAATTGCCCCGTAACGCCAAAGCCCTTCTGCGAATAACTCACACTGGTCAGCACGGCGCTCCCGTCCTGGTCCCAGGCGGAACCGTCCGGTTTTTCGTATTCGTTGGTTTTTCCAGCCAACTCCAGATACCAGCTCACCGGCCCGGCGTTGAGGCTGTTGTAAACCGATCCGGCGTAAACATTGCTGAGCGGCCGTACCGTATCGCCGGAAGCGAGGGTTGGCGCCAGGTTGGCCCGCACCAGGTCAAGGTTCTCTTTGTCCATAGCCCGGTTAACAACAGACATTCCGGGGTTCAGGGTCACTTTTTCGCCCAAGGAAATGCGGCCTTCCAGTCGGCTTCCCAGGATAACGGGGGCAAAAAGGTCGAATCGGTTTCGCTGTTTGCCGGCCAGTCCGGTCAAACTCCAGTCTTCACTGAAGTCATAGATCAGCCGCACACCCAGCAGTGATTTATCGATGCCAAGCGTCCGTTCTTCGTAGGCGCGAAAGGTCAGTCCCGATCCGAATTGCTCGTAGAAGTTTCCGGCCGTGATGTCCAGTTTATCTACCCCTTTTTGCACGTAAAAGGTGCCGATTCCGATACCCGTAAAGGCCGTGCCCGGGTTGTGGAGGTTAGAGTTGTAGTGGGCATCGAAGCGCATGCCCACCGAAAGATCCCAGTCCGGGTTCAGGTAATTCAGCGATACCCAGGCATCGCCGCCGCTTTTGAGTACGTCATAGTGCTCGGTGCCGGAAGCACCGATCAGGGTGTCGCGGATGTAGAACTGGGTTTCAAGCTGGAGGTCACCGGAAAACTGCCCCTGGGCTGTGGCCAGCGCGGGGAACAGGAGCCCAAAAGCAACTGCATTCAGCCGCGGGCGGGGGGGCAGAAAAAAAGCAAAAGTCATCAGGAAGCTAAAAATAGTCCGGCCTGGCTTATTTTGGAGAAAAAGAGGGGTTAAATCCCGTTACTTAGCTGAAAATCGGAGTTGCTGGCACAGATATTGCCATTCTCCCTGGCTCGAAAACCTTCCACCAAATCTTTGTAAACCTGATCATTAGCACTATGCCTGTTCAAACACCCCGATCGCCTTTTTCCAGCGTTTTATGCCGGACGTTGTTCCTTGCGGCCATGATTTTCTCTTCATCACTTCTGCGCGCGCAAGATCAGTTACCGGATGTCAGTTTGCAGGATGTTAACGGCGAAAAGGTGGAGCTCGCATCGCTAACACAAAACGGAAAAATTACCGTGATTAGTTTTTGGGCAACCTGGTGCTCACCGTGTAAGAAAGAACTCGCCAATATCGCTTCGCTATACGATGACTGGAAAGAACAGTACAACGTCCAGATCGTCGCGATTTCTATTGATGATGCCCGCAACAG